>NZ_JBQGAN010000013.1:0-135394 GCF_056542865.1 Ruegeria sp. AA6 | reverse complement strand
GCCCGCCAGCGCCTGAAACCATCGTCCCGATGGATCACACGCCGATGATGCACTAACAATCAATTTGGACCAGTCAGATGAGGCTGCTCACTGGAACTGGCGTGAGCGCATTTCGCGGCGCTTACAATCGCGCTGGGCTTCGTGCTGAAATCGTAGCTCTCGAACGTCTTATCGTGTTCCAGCAGAGCCTTGTAAAAACTGGCCTGCGCTTTTCGAATTTCATCAAGGATAGCCCATTTGGTCTCGACCGGTTGGGTTTGCGCTACGTTAGCAGCATCGCAGAATTTTTGGTATTCCCGCGTAGCGTATTCCTTACCCATCAACTGCCAGCAGTCTTCGTTATCCATCTCATAGTATTGGAGGGTAGCAATCATGCGCTCCTTCTCAGGATCGGTGAATGGGCCGAGTTCATCCCTGCGCGCCTTTGCCCTTTTCAATACTCTCTTGAAATGCTCGTGCACCTTTGTGCGTAGTTCGCGGTAGTTCATGCCCGATTGTTCTATGTGCTTTGTTATTGTGTCGCCGCACACTGCAAGACGCCGTGCCAGAGTGCCAGCCTCTTTAGGGCATCTCGTACGCAAAGACACCCGAATGGTCCTACGTGTGGTGCTTGGTCTAGTGTTGGGTTTTGGTCTTGTGTCGGGCAGTGGCCAACGAAAGTAGTAGATGCCATGTCTGGACAGTGAGAGATATGCATGCAGCTTCATTTTGTGTCACACCTGTGTGTCACACCGCTCTAATGCTTACTATCTAGTTGTATTGTTAGGTTTTGGTGGAGCCTAGGGGAGTCGAACCCCTGACCTCTTGCATGCCATGCACACCCAGCCGCACCCCCGAAACCTTCCCATGCTGCCCATAGCGTTATTTATATAAGATTTTTGTGCATATGACCTCTTGCACAAACCCCCCCATTATGCCCATATGCACCATGCAACGCACTGGGGGCGCACCCCCAGCGCACCCCCAAACGAAATTGGGGCGGTCCTGTCGCCAAACAAACACCGCCCCCAGACCATGAGACGAAAGGCTAATAACGACATGGCCCAAGCTATTACTACCGACGCAGCCGTGAAGGCCGCAACCGTTAAACCCGGTCAGGATCGATCCGACTATTCCGTTGATGGTGTGCCGGGTCTGAGACTGAGAGTAACCGCACGCGGTGTCAAAACTTTCCGTCTCGAATCTCGGAAGACCGGCAAGGTGACCATCGGTCAGTACCCCGCAACCAGCCTTGGCGATGCACGCAAGGCTGCAACCATCCTGATCGCAGAAGCCGATAAAGCTGCCGTCAATGGTGCGGTCGGTCAGAAGGTCTTAGCCACACAGGATCGCCGCACGTTGGCCGATCTGATGGACGCCTATGCGAACGAGAAAGGCCACGGCTTGGCGTCATGGCCCGACATGCGCCGCCAGATCGAATATCGCTATGATGCAGCCCAGCCGGTGCGCAAACTTTCCGAAACTGTGATGCTTGCCCCGGTGTTGAAGGATCGCACCGTCGCGGCCAAACGTGCGTGCCGGTATCTGTCCACCGTCCTGCGTTGGGCCGATGCGGGGCAACCTATTCCGAATAGCAGGTTGGATGATCTGGTGCCGGAAACGCCACAGGATCGCGTTCTGACCGATGCGGAACTGAAGGCGGTTGTTCTGGCCACATCGAAGCTGACACCGCTTTGGCGCGACTTCACCTTGGCGCTGATCTATTCGATGCGCCGTCGTCAGGAAATCACCGGGGCAGAAGTCGAACACATCGATCACGATGCTGGTATCTGGCAAGCCCGTATCTTCAAAACACGTGGCAAGGGATACCGCACCGAAGCGCACCCTATTGCCCCGCAACTGGCCGAAGTATTCACCAAGCGCGGCGTGAAGTCCGGTGCGATCTTTCCGATCACCAGCAACTTCGACCGCACTCTGAAGCGGCTGCATGAATTGTCCGGCACCAGCAATTGGTCATGGCACGATCTGCGGCGCACCGGACGGACCATCATGGGCCGGGAAGGTGTGAACCACCTGATCGCGGAACGTTGCATGGGTCACGCTCTGGCGGGGGCTGCGCGGATGCAAGCGGTGTATGACCTCTACGACTACAGCGACGAAATGCGGGACGCCTATGTCCGCATGGCAAACGCTGTGGATCGGATCGTCGCGTCATGAACGCGGGTGAAGAACTGCGCCAGATCATCGAACGGCTACAGCATTTGAACGGATCACCCGGTTATTGGCTGGACGATCCCGAAGCCAAACGTCGCCACGACATCGATCTGCAAACTGGTCACGCTCTGGCCCGTCAGGTTTTGCGCCGTGCGCGTGCTGGGCTGGCCCTGTGGGACGCAGACGACCGGGACGGGGCCGGTGCGACCTTGGATGAAGTATTGGGTGCTATGGCCTATTTGCGCCGTGCTGGTGTCGATCTGGACAAGTCGCCTGTCTATGGGCGCCCCACCAACACCCGCGATGTAGAGTTCGCCCGTCTGGTCGATGCCAAGCGCGAGGCGACCGGACAAACCATTGCGGCCTGTATCGCCGCTGTGATGGCTGAGAATGCTGATCTGGCCGCGCAGTTCAACACCCGCCAAACATCCAGCCTGATCACGGCGTACCGTCGCGGTCGAAAAAAAGTATAGGGACAAAAGGCAAAAGACCCTTTTTGACTCCTATACGGACCGTTTTTTATCGCAATATTGGGTGTCACCTTTAACAAATGGGGTGACACAAAATGTCCAAAGAACGGACCCTGCGCATTATGCGCATTAGCGAGGTTTCAGACCGGACCGGTCTGTCCCGCACCACTATCACCGAACTGGAAAAGAAGAACCTCTTTCCGAAGCGGGTGCCGCTGACCAAACACACCAACGGCTACGTCGAAGCCGAAGTGGATGATTGGCTGCACTACCGGAAGAAGCTGCGCGATCTGAACGATCCGCGCCTCTTGGCTGACGACAGCGTTCTGAACGCGGACCTCAAACGGGGTGCAGCGTGATGGATATTGACGATGTCCTGATGGGCGCCAGCGTGGTCGAAGACGGTGCCGACGCCCTGCGCAAAAACCCGACCGATCCCGAAGCCCTGAATGACCTACTGGCCTATGCGCTTGAGTTGGTGAACGACTGCAAGGCTGCGGGCGCCACTCTGGAAGCGGATGCTGCTTAAACCTCACTGAAAGGAACTGACAAATGAAAATCCGCTATTGGGATCATATCCCCGGCAAAGGTGACGGTGTTGTCGAACGTGACATCGACTTCGATCCGAACGCACACACATCGGCAGAAAGTGCCGCCCGTGCCTTTCACGCCGCTTTGGTCAAATTGATCGAAGAAGCCACACCCGATGACGATTGGTTTGGGCAAAACCCCGACACCGAACTGGCGATCTGGGAACCGGGCGAACGCATGGACATGACCGACGAACCGAACGTTTGGGCGGTCTGCTGGGAAGCTGGGCCGTATCGGTGGGGCGGCTGCACCCATTCCATGATGACCGAAGCCTTCCGATCCTACATCGGCCCTTGGTCGTTCATGATCGTGTTCAAGGAACGTCAGTACAAAACCGCCGCCTAAAAGCAGACGCCCCGACCATTGGGGGCCGGGGCGTGAACGAAACCGGGGGCCGATGTGTCAGTTGCCCCCAACTCTCAGGATGTAGGAATGAGTAATACAAAATCAGTCGAATGGGTCAATGGCACCACCATCGGATTTGCAGGTCGGTGTGCGTGCGTTGTGATCCGCGAGTCGATCCCAATGGTGTCGTGGAAGTGTACCGTTGAGGCGTTAGAGCAAATTCCAGGTAGTTCCTATTTGCGCCGTACGGGTCGCAAGTTGAGCGAGAACGGGCCGACTCTGGACGCTGCGCGCGCACTTGCCCCGATGCTGGTCAATCGGTTGCTGGCTGAAGCAGAAGCCGCCTAAAGAATACCGTTCCTGCGTAATTCCGGTGTCGATCATGGCCGACGGTTGCAGAAACGGAAAACCCCCGGCCTGTGATGGGCCGGGGGCGAACTGACTGACCCCGTCATACCAATAGAAAGAGCCATGCTTATGAATACCCCGGAACAAGTTACAAGCGCAACAATTGCCGTGACGCTGGTCACCAAGGCTGACGGCGTTATGTCCAAGTCGATCTATCTTAACGGCACCGGGTTACCTCACAACGACAGCAGACAATGCGCCTTGGAAACCGGTACGGCCCAAACGTTGCATTTGTCATCGTTGGATGATCTGGCGGTACTGCTGAACAATCTGACAAGTCATCAGGCGATCACTCTGGGGGTGGTGTCGTGCGACCCTCTGGGCGGTGCGGTTTGGCCCGTGGTGACCAAGGCGCAGGTTGCGACGATGCCGCCGGGATCATGTATCACCAGATCACAAGATCACATCGGATACCGATCCGGCCAGCCGGGATTCATGTTGGTAGACTTCGACCAGAAAGGAATGCCCGACCATGTCAGCAAGAGTTTGGCCTCACCGGGCGTTGTCGATGCGATCCTGAACGAAATACAGGGCGGGTTCGAAGTCGGTCATGTGTACCGCAACAGCACGTCATCGGGATTATGGCACGGGCAGACCGGCGAGACTTACCCCGACAGCGGGGGTTTTCACCTTTACCTTCCTGTACTGGATAGCAACGACATCGACAGGGCGTTGAAGGTTCTGCACCAGCGTATGTTTTTGGCCGGGTACGGCTGGCATCTGGTCGGCAAGCGTGGTGCGTTGCTGGAAAGGTCGGTGGTGGATCGTGCGGTCGGTACACCTGAACGTCTGATATTTGAAGGTGCGCCCATTGTAGCCGAACCTCTAATGCAGGACGCGGCCAGCCGCGAGGCCACCGTTTATTCCGGGGCGGGGCTATTGGACACCCGGATCGCCTTGCCAGACCTGACGGACGAAGAACAGGCCAGCTTTGATGATCTTGTGCGTGCGTCACGGGACCGGATGGCCGGGGCGTCACAGGCCGCGCGTGACGCATTCGTATCGGATGAGGCCAAACGCACCGGCAGGACAACAGACGCGATCCGTGCCGATCTGGCGATGGCTGACAAGGGTGTTTTAGCAGTCGATCATATCCTCTATTTCGATGATCCGCAGATTGGGCAAAAGACGGTCGGTGAAGTGATGCGCGATCTGGGCAGCTACCACGAAAAGTCACTTGGTGATCCGATGGACCCGGATGATGGTCGTGGTAAGGCCATGGTGTTTAATTCAGGTCTGATCAATTCGTACGCGCATGGCGGTGCGGTCTACAAAATGGCCATGCCGCCCGATCTGGTCGGACAGGTATTCATGACCGCTGGTGGGCCGGAAAAGGGACAGATACCAAACACCACGCCTGTACCGGTGGTGCAAACCGCACGGTCGGTGGTTGAAGGCGAGTATGTCATGGTGGACGGCAAACTTCGTTGGTGTCTGGCCACTGCCGTAGCGATCTTGGAAGTGCATGACGACTGGGCCGACGTTCTGGCGTTCAACGACTTCACCGGTGAAATCGTAATTTGCAAACCTGTCCCGTCATCCGATGGCCGCACGTTCCAACCCCACCACATGACCGATCTGGATGTGGCACACGCTGAAGCGTGGTTTAACCGGATCGGCTTCCACAATGCCAAGGAAACGATCATACGCCGCGCGATGGTCAAAGCGGCCCACCAGAACGTAATCGACCCGGTGCGGCACTATCTGGAAGACTTGCGGTGGGATGGTGTGCCGCGTCTGAATAAATGGCTAACGACCCATGCGGGTGCTGCCGACAATCTCTACACGAATGAAGTGGGGCGGTGCATGTTGGTTGGTGCGGTCGCACGTGTGCTGAACCCGGGCTGCAAGATGGATACAATGCCGATCCTTGAAGGTCGCCAAGGTATCCATAAATCCCAGATGTTGCGCGTGCTGGCCGGTGACGAATATTTTGGTGATAGTCTGCCGCCACTGAAAGACAAAGACGCCGCCGATTATCTGGCCGGTCTCTGGTTCGTAGAAATGGCCGAACTGGACATGATGAACCGCGCGACCATGGAAACCACCAAGTCATTTTTGGCCCGTCAGGACGACCGGTTTCGGCCAGCCTATACCCGCGACAAGATCAAACGTCCACGCCGTTGCATTTTCATCGGCACCACCAACCAAGACAACTATCTGCGTGATGAAACGGGAAACCGTCGGTTCTGGCCTGTTCAGGTGACAAAGATCGATCTGGTCGCGCTGCGCAAAGATCGGGATCAGTTATGGGCCGAAGCTGTCGCGTCGTACAGCGACAATCCAAAGTGGTGGCTGTCGGGTGTGGTCGAACAACTGGCCGTTGTCGAACAGAAGAAACGCAACGAAGACGACCCGTGGACATCTGATGTGTTGGGTTACGTAGAGAAGAAGAACGAGATTTCTATAAAGGAAATCCTAAAGTTTGCAGGCATCGTTGCCAAAGGCGATCTGACACGTGGTGACAGCAATCGTGTGGCTGGAATACTGAAAGCACATGGGTGGGAACGTGCCGGTTTAGTAACGAGCGGCACGTTCAAAAGTGCTGCAAAGTATGTGAGAAGATAAGTAGACAAAGATTCTTACGAACTTGTAAAAAAGGTATGATTGCCTTGTTTTTATTGGATAATTTAGGATGAAAATGTGACAAGGAATAGAGTTGAAGATCGTATGGGAATCCTTGTCTTCTTGTTTTCCCGTCTACCAAAGCGGGCTATCGACGGGACGCTATATGTACCAATGCGGACCAATACGTCTAGTATTTGTCCTGTAGTTTTGGTGTATGCGTCCCCGCCTGAGCATGAAGTAGCCGCACTGCTAAACACCAGCCAAATTCCTTGGTCAAAGAGCCTCACTACCTTCGCTTAGCTGAAACGAAATCTGCGACGGAGAGAAAATCCCGTCAGAAGAACAAGTATGACAGTTAATGCGCTGTGAATTCCTGTGGCCACGATACCCAAAGAAGTTGCCGGTTGGACAATTCTTCGCGGCGACAAGAAACTCCAAGGTGAAATAAGGTTGTTAAGCGTGGCTACTGCCGACTTATACGCATTGTCCGATCCAACCCCATCGATCAATGCTGATTGCCATCCCTTCGCAACAGCTGGGATTGAAACAACGGTGCCTTGGAACATCAAAACCGCAAACAATGCAATCGTAATTATTATCAACCATTTTAGGGGTCTACCGGGCGATAGGCCGTAATCGCCAAGACACCACCAAATCAAAAGGAAAGCTTTCTCGATACCTTTGGCTTCTACGGTTTCAATTCTTAACTCGTTGCCACGCGCAATGTGTGCGACTTCAGAGTTGCCCACATTGGAAGCCCAATTAAGGAGATTGCTGAAAGACTGCCTGTCAAGGCGCGGGAGTGTTCGAACGGTGTCACCAATGATCAAGCTGGACCTTTCCAACGAACCAGAAAACGAACACTGCTGTATCTTAAAGTCAGAAGCGTCGAAGGTCCGAGGCACGAGCAGTTGGCAGACATGACTGTCTTCAATTTGAATACTCAAATTTTCAGCTTTTGCCGGTAAGTTTAATCGCCCGATTTTACAATTCTTTATGATAGCACTTCTACAGTCTTGAGAGATTGTTAGATTTAAAATTCTGCAATTTTCATAGACTTGCCATTTGCTATTCGTTGCCGAAGCCGAAATGTCTGCGTTTTTTACTAAGGTTTTCGCAGTGTTTCTGCTCCCGTTTAATGAAAATATCTTCAATTTCTTTTGAGGAGAATGGATGTAGAGTGTTTCTTCTCCAGATTCGCCAACCTGGACCATCGTGATATATATTTTCGCCCACTCCGACAGTGCTTCCAAGCCGTTTTCAATTTCTTCTTGGGATACAGCCACAGTTCCAGGTGGGTTTCTTCTATTGTCCGTGCCAATATCCAGTGAGTTTGTTGAAGTTAAGTCGCCGCTCTTTAGTTCTATGATTTCCCTGAACACTGATATTCGGTTTGGCAGTTTGGTCAATTGATTACCTCCAAGAATTACTTGTTAAAGTTGAATTTTGCGTAGGTTACTGCTGATAACTACTCAACAAAACTCTGCATCGTGACCAGCAAGCACTTACGTTAACCTCTAAACGTGACACGTAACACGCTGACGTTGCAGCCAAAAGGGTGGGCCGGCGTGTTCTAGCAGACAGATTGCAATCCAGCACCGCGCGGGGTCCCGTTTAATCCACGTGAACCGAGTTGCCGCCCAAGTGGTTGCAATATGAAACCGTTGCGAATGTAACTAATCGGGCTAAAATAATCGTCAATCCGCGTCGATTTAGGGGTGTTTCATGTCCAGACACAACAAACGAGGACGAAAGGCGGCAAATGACAGCGAAGCAGCCTTATTAGCAGAACAACGCAAGCCGGACCTGTCGATAGCAGCCGCCCCGATGGATATTCCGGGCGCCGATCTGCTGGGTGATAAAGGTCGGGGATACTACACGCAGATTTATCGCACCCGGCACGAATGGGCGATTGCCGATCTGATCCTGATCGTCACAGCAGCGGCGGCAATGGAAAAGTTGTTCTATCTGGCGATTGAGTTGTTGAACGAACCGACGTTCCAGACGACCAAGACCGGCTTCAGGGTCACACATCCCGGCTACAAACTTCAGGGTGAGTTGCGTCGTATGGTGGCAACGTCACTCAGGGATGCGGGTGTCCGGCAACGTGACGGACATTGCGACAGTGACGCAAACACGCCCCGTCCTGCCGATTACACCACCGGCGCACCAGTAACGACCAAACCTTCCGACTTCGATGAATGGATGGGTAGCAATGAACTTCATTAGTCGGGGTGATGTCGTCCGTGCCTGTGGGGGTAATCTTCCCCCGATCCCTGAGAACGACCCCGACCGGCGCATGATGATCCTGCTGTGGATCGCTCATCGGTTGGAAGCCGCTGGTCTCGGTAAACAGGTCGATGATTGTTTTCTGTGGGGCAACTGGCCGGAACGATGGATGACGGAAGCCTGTAGCGATCTGATGGAATTCAACGGGCGCTGTCGCAAGCTGGGATGGCCAACCGGGCTGCAAGGTCTGAAGCACAAAGTCGCCAACCCCGGCGACTGGCCGCATCAGAGTAGTGATACCTATGGCGCGTGACCTGACAGCCGAAGGGTGCGCAAACCTGTGGGTGACGGCGATCCAGCACCATTTAGCAGCGGCCAAGCGCGGCGACGAAGACAGCAAAATCTGGTTGTCAAAGGACGGTCTGGCCGTGGCTCTGATGCTAGGCTGTGACATTCAGCAATATTGGGATGGTGTGAGAGATATTGCTTTGTCGTGACAATCACCTGGAAATTGATCCGAGTTTCGCGATTACCGTAATATATTGAAAAATAAATATAATTTGACGATTTAACCTGTCGGATGACATGCTGGGTCCACCTAACGAGGACGACAGCAATGCACGTGACCAGACGCACCGCCCCTAAATTAGCGAGAAAGCTGGTTAAAGCTGTCCCTCACTTGAAGGCTACCACCAATAAGTTGAGCCGAGAGGAAGAACGTGGTTCTAAGTCTGCGGCTAAAGAACGTCGGGCCATCACCCAGCAGTTCGAAGCCGATAACCGCGCGGTAACTACCGCCATTGCCGAGACCCGCGCCTTTGCTGCTGATGCGGATCGCGCGGCCTTGGTACTGCGGACCCGTGACACACACACGCATGACAGCCCTGTTGCCCGTCTCGCCAGCCTTGCGTGCCGTCTGGGTGTTTCCGGGGCAACTCTGGATCATCTGGCCGTTGCGTGCCGGGAAACCGCCACCCGTGCCGAAGGATGCGCCAACGATGCCGAAGATCGCATTGATGCCAACACCGACGAACTTCGATCCGCAAGTCTGCTGATGTTGTTGTCGGCCAAGCTGCCGTCGGTCGGGTTCGACATGAAGTCACCGAAGGTCAAAGCGATCCGCGATGCCTATCTCGACGCATCCAGCGCAGCCGCGAAACAGCGAAAAGGAAAATCCTGATGTCGCAAAACCCATTTGACGGACCACAACAGACTAACCCCGGCGACCAGCTTTACTTCGAAGGTAAGCAGATCGGTGGGTCCGGCGCCGGTGGCGATAATGTTGTCCGCTTCGATCCTGCCACCCAGACGGTCAGCCCGAACGGTCAGATGATGATGCGGATGATGCTGGACCAGATGCGCAAGGATCAGGTCGGGCAACTGGACGCCGTTGCCGAAGTGATTGGTGATCTGATCGCGCCCTATGAGGAACGCATCTCACAGTTAGAGGAACAGCTTGCCAAGGCTCAGGCTGATGTGACGTCGGCCATCGGTAAAGCCCTGCATCAGTTCAATGACGATGACAACGACGCCACCCAGATCGTCAAATCCGCGATGGCTAAGAACCCGGAGGTGTACCGATGATCGATGTCCATACCATCCGGCACGAATTACCCCGGCAACTGCGCAAGACAAAGGCACTGATGATGGCTGAACTGACAGCAATAGAAGGTAAGTCTGCGGACGAAGCCAAGGCGATCTGCGAACGCACACACCGCCGCGCCTACCGGGCGTGGATCAAGCAGTTCGCGGACGATCACCCACACCTAGAAGATTGCGCCCGCAGGGTGCTGCGCATGGAAGGAGTGCTTTAAATGCCCCGCGATTTCAAAGACGATCCGCGCCTGAAAGGTCTTAGCGCGAAGAACCGGAAGACCGCCACCGACCATCTTGAACAGTTGGACGCGAAACTGGCCTATGAGGCCGTAGCCGCCGAACTGGAAGAAGCGCACCAAATCCGCGCCGAGTTGCCCGCGATCAAGGGTGAACTGGCCGCACTGCGCAAACGTCTCGACCAGCCTCAAAAGCTGGAAGCCACGTTGAAGGCACCATACAAACCGAAAGGCACGGTGAAGATCAGCCCGGTCGAAGCCTTTGCCACCGCTGTCGCCTGTGAGGTTAAACGCTACGTCGCGCAGGTTGATGTGGACGACGTATTGCGTGATCAGTTCCCCGGCGATGAAGGCCGGATGATGCGCAAGTTGACGAAGTCGTATTTGGCGAAGTCGGCATCGAACCCACACACAACCACCGACATCGTCGGTATGGCCGACATGGTGGAAAGTGTTCGCGGTGGCTGGATCGATAGCTTGCCCGACATGTCCGGTGTTAAAGCGATCCGTGCAAATGGTGGCCGCACCTTACCTCTGGATAGTGCGCAGAACGTGACCTACCCGTTCCGCACGGTATCGGCCAAGGGTTCGATGGCCGGTAGTTTCGTCGGAGAAGGTGCCACCATCCCGGTGAAGTCGGACAGCTATTCGTCAATCTCATTCAGCCGGAAAAAGGCGGCTGTCATTTCAATCGCGACCCGAGAACTGGCCGACACATCCGTTGAAGATTTGAGGGCGATTCTGCTTTCGTCAATCCAGCAGGATACGACGCAAATGCTGGACGATGCACACTTCGATCCGACCTTTGGCGCTGTCGCTGGTATTCGTCCCGCAAGCCCGTGGTTCGGTGCCGTGAACCAACCATCAGCGGGCAATGATCTGGCGTCGATCATCACTGACTTGAGTTGGTTGATTAACTCAATTGACAGACCGCAGCGGCCATTGATCCTGATGGACCCGTCGCGGCTGCTCAGGCTCAGGTTGTGGCGGGAAAGCGGCGACTGGGTGTTTAAGCGCGAACTTGATGAAGGCACGATTTTAGGCACGCCCTATGCGGTATCGACCAGCATCGTCGGAGACCACCTATTTATTCTCGACTGTGCGGACTACGCATCGTGGTTGCCGACTCCGATGGTGGAGGTAAGCCAAACTGCGACCCTTAGCCTTGCGGACGATGACCCGACGACACAGCCCGCGATGTCCGATCAGAACGCGGTTAACGATGCCGGTGGATCGATCCACATCAGCGATGCGGCTGGCACCACACCGGCCACCGTTGTCAGGTCTATGTCGCAGACGTGGTCCGTTGCGCTTCGTCTCATCCAACCCTGTGAGTACGGCATGATCCGAACCGCTCGGACGGCGTATCTGACCGGAGTGGGGTGGTAGGATGAGACAGATCAGTCTGACCCAGCATCGCCACAGTAGCGAGACGTCCATCTACATTGACGGCGTGACATCCACCGCCACAACACCCGACCAGATCGGCAAGATACTGGCCGACGCGGGTGTGCGGCACAGTGATCAGGTTTCGTGGATGACACCATCCGGCAAGACCGACCGGCTACTTGCCGCGCAATTCCTGCCGCCTGTTCAGGTCAAACGGAAAGGGAAGCGCAAATGAACGAAGTCACCCCGTAACCCCAAATACCTGGAAGCTGAACAATGCCTTTCGATGGACCCATGCCCCGCAAAAAGAAATCCGAACCCGATCCTCGCGAACTGATGAAAGCGGAAATGATCCGTATTCTGTCAGATGAGTTGAATCGCGATCTGAACCATGAAGAACTGGTCAAGGTCGATAAGGCCGTGGACGACTGGGTCGTCAGCCTATGAGCAAGCGAGACCCTAATGCGCATTAAGTACTGCCACTACTTCAGCGACCGACAAAGCAGTTCCCTCGCAACGTCCATATCGCCATCTGCGGCTTCGAAAATATCAGCTAGTAAATCTGAGAAACCAACGGCGTCGGGACGGAACTTATTCGTTGTGAAATAGCCGTAAAAATTACCGTCACGATCCACCAAAACTGGCACGTCAGTGGAAGAGGAAAACTTGTTCCAAGGGCTGGATGAGCTGAACTTGTTACCAAATTGTCCGAACTTGTTAAAAATGCTGTCGGAATCAAATTTGTTGCCTTTACCAAACTTGTTGCAGATCGAGTCACCATTAAGTTCGTTGCAGTTCAAGCAGCCCAAATACACGTCGTGGCCAGTTCCGCCAAAAATCAAATAGTCAGTTGCGTAGGCCGTTGAACCCGCGGCTGATAAAAATGCAGTTGTCAAAAATACCTTGAGCATTCGATGTTCCTTGCACGTGTTTTAACTGGAGCTGGGCTTCGGGTCTGGTTCACTGGTTTTCGTCGATGGTTTTTTGCCTTTTGAACGGTTGTCGAACTTCTGAACGACATACAGCTTCCAAGGCATATTGTTCAGCTACGTCTCACCTTTATTGTCGTCTGCCGTCGAATGCGGATTGAAGCATGCCCGAACTGGCCGTTGGCTAATCTTCGCCGCACTCCATTTGGCTCTAAATGGCGATACTTGCCACGAGAAAATTCCGGCAAATCAAGTGCCAATCCCTGTTTGATTAATTCTGCACCTATGTCGCGACCATCGGGTAGATAGCATGTACCTACAAGTCGATCATAAGACCTTTCCCCATCAAGTTCTGCGGTGATGATCTGTCCCTTGCAGATGTTGACCATCGCCCACTTCGATTTTTGGCCATATGGCATGTCCAATTCTGGAGCATCAATTCCAGCCAAACGAATTTTTGTTCCATTTATTCGTATCGTGTCACCATCTATCACATAAGCACGCCCCTGCAGCATCATGCTCTTTGGCATTGCTGGGATTGGGTAGGACGGCTTTTGGATGGGTCGTCGATTGTTAGGTCGAATTACTGGCTTTAGGGTTCTTCTCCGACTGGAACGACCAACTGCACGGCCAACGGAGCGACCTATAGATCGACTTGAGCCAGTGAACTTAATTAACAGCCCGCCAAATATCACGGCCAACACAACTAGTTCCATTGATACAAAAAACCCTTTGCTCAGCGGCTGAGAATAGCTTGTTTGATTTGGGTTTTTCTGTTCGAAGTTGCTTTCGATTTAGTGCCAAAAGTTGTTTTGTTTATGCCAAAACTAAAGTTCTACTGATTAATAACTTACGTAAAGCAATCGAACGAAAGGCTCAGATGCGATGGACGGGTTAGTTGGTTTGTTATTCCTCATCGTTTTAGGCGTCTTTGTGATCTGGCTTTACATCCTGCCGATCACAATGGCAGGACGACGCAACCGATCTGGTTTGATCTGGTTTTTGATTGGTCTGGTCGGGTCGCCAATACTCGCAATTTTGCTGCTGCTGGCGCTGGGTGACGCACCAGAACAACCGACGACCTAACTCACGCCTCTGAGCGAGTGTTTGATCCAACCAGCGTATAGCCCCGTATCTCACTTGCCCCAATTAGTCTGGGCAGTCCCATGGTCAGACTAAGTCCCCGCGTTGCCCATCATCCCAGATTAGGGCGGCGCGGGGAACTTTGATCCAACTTGTGATTCGTCTCGTAACTAATTTACCCCAAACTGCTACCCGCGTTGTTCAATTGGTTTCCCTCCGAACAGCGCGGTTTTTTTGGGGGGGCTTAGTGAGGGGGTAACGGGTTTTCCGTCACGAGTGGCCGACCGGACCTTTTAGTTCTGGTTCGGTCGGCAAAGCTTGATCGGGTGGTTCAACACCGTGCTTTTCCAACCATTCCAGTATTTCGCCCCATTGGGTTTGTATGCTTGGTTCGCTGCGATACTCACGCAACTGTTCCAGCCGACACTTCAAGTCATACGGAATCGTTCGGGGCCATTTGAGCATCAGTTTCCGGCCACACGTGTGTCATCAACAACGCCTTCGCCCACCCAAACTGGGATGAAGTCCTTTATATGATCCAAAGCATATGTGTTAAAGTTTTGGTCGCTCCAGACAGAGTACGGAGCAAAGCTCGGCCCCATCATTCCAACGAAAGTTAAATCCGGTCGATTTGGGTTTTTCATCGCGGCATAAAACTTCGCGTCAATGTAGCCTACGCAAAGACCATTGCTCAATCTAACCCCATGGACCGTAATCCAAAGCGCAACTCCGTTTTCTGAGAGTATGGGGTTTACGTCTTGTTCCCCGATAACGGGTTCATCAATAACGTTAAAGCCTGCCATTGCCATTTGATCTTCAGCGTACGTCTTCGTTTCACCAATGTTTGTCCAACACCCGTTTTTTGCATGATCAGCAATACCGACCCAAGCGGCTGGGTAATCGCTTGGAGAGTAGTAAGTAACGTCGGCAAATGTGGGGGCAGAACAGAAGGCAAAAAATAACGTCAATAGTTTTTGGTTCATGCTATCGGCCGTGTATCGCTTGATTTGTGTTCTTCATAGCAAAAAAGTTCTGCATCTGTTCTTGGGGCTGTCAAGATTCGTTTGACATCAAGCTAGCCCATATTGCCCATATTGCGGGCCATACTGCACCCCGAACGCACCCCCGCGGGGCGCACTCCCGGCCAAGTCGTGCCGAGGCAGACCGTAATCGTTTGTAATTGTGTGGTAATTTGGTGGAGCCTAGGGGAGTCGAACCCCTGACCTCTTGCATGCCATGCAAGCGCTCTCCCAACTGAGCTAAGGCCCCATCCTAGTACTGCCGAAGCAGTGGACGGACGTTTATGAGACGGCGACGGATAGTGCAAGTCCAAAAAATGGAAAATGCCAAAAACATTCCGTCCCGGATCCGAGAGTGGACATGAGGCGGCGGGGGCCGCCCCTGACCGGTCTTAGCTTTCGTCTTCCGACGACATGTCGGTGATATCGTCCAGCGAGACGTTATCGTTGCCGTCGTCATCATCGTCCAGCAGATCATCGTCCAGATCGACGTCGACATTGTCTTCATCATCCAGAACCAGATCTTCTTCCGACGCGTTCTCACGCGCTTTGGCCGACGCGGCATCTTCTGCATCTGCAGCAATCATCCGGCTCTTGCCGGTCTCAAGCTCCACGATCTCGCCAGTGTAGGGGCTAACGATCGGGTTCTTGTTTAGGTCGTAAAACCGCTTGCCGGTTGTTGGGCAAACGCGCTTTACGCCCCATTCTTCCTTGGGCATGTCAAATCCCCTTGATATCAGGTGAGTCGTAATAACGATTCAGGTCACGTGCCACATGCAGCGGGCACTGTCAAAGCCTTTGAGCAGGAGAAACAGGCATATGGGAGACCACGCACTGCCCGGCAAGCCTCCGGTGCCGCTGACATTGCGCAAATCGGCGCGGGCGCGGCGGATCAGCTTACGGATTTCTCAGCTTGATGGGCGGGTTACGCTGACTTACCCGCAGGGTGTTCCCGAAGCTGAAGCGCTGAGTTTTGCCCGTACCAAAGAGGGGTGGATACGACAGCATCTACAGGACCGCCCCGACCCGGCGGTGGTTCAGTTCGGCCAGACCATTCCCATCGAGGGGGTCGCGCGGCGAATCGTTCCCGCTTCGGGCCGCCGTGTTCAACTCCGGCGTGATGAGATTGCAGTGCCGCAAGGGGCCGAGGCGAGGCGTCTGGCGCGCTTTCTCAAGGAATTGGCACGAGATCGCCTGACCGGGGCCAGCGATGATTATGCGGCAATGTTGGGCCGGTCTTACTCAAGCCTGACCATCCGCGACACCCGATCCCGTTGGGGGTCATGCAGTTCCGCCGGTGGGTTGATGTTTTCGTGGCGATTAATCCTGGCACCTTCAGAAATCCTGCACTATGTCGCCGCGCATGAGGTGGCGCATCTGGCCGAAATGAACCATTCCCCTGCCTTCTGGGCGCAGGTCGAGCGCATTTTTGGTGACTATCGAGATCAGCGGCGCTGGCTGCGCGAAAATGGCGCGGAACTTCACCAGTATAGATTTGACGTGGCCGTGAGTTGACCTGGCGGCCATTTGTGATCACATGGTCGAATGTTGACTGCACGTTCCTCTGAATCTCAGACTGCCACACATGACAAAGTCTACCGCGCCCTGCGCGCGCGCATCATGCATGGAGAAATGGCTCCGGGGCAGGCGCTAACCCTGCGGGGAATTGGCAAGGAATTCGGTGTTTCGATGACCCCCGCCCGCGAGGCCGTTCGGCGGTTGGCGGCCGAAGGGGCGCTGTTTCTTTCTACTTCAGGTCGTGTGTCGACCCCTGAATTGACCAATGACCGGATCGAGGAACTGGCTGCCCTGCGTGCGTTGCTTGAAGTTGAGCTGGCCAGCCGCGCATTACCAAGGGCGCATATGGCGCTGATCGATCGGTTACAGAGCATCAACATGAACGTGGCCGAGATGGTCACCAAACGCGATGCAGTCGGCTACATCCGTACCAACCTCGAATTTCACCGCACGCTCTATCTGCGGGCGCAGGCCCCGGCGATGCTGGCGATTGCTGAAACAGTCTGGCTGCAGCTTGGCCCGACCATGCGGGCGCTTTACGGTCGGTTGCGGCGGACCGATCCGCCGCATAACCACAAGCTGATCATCGCCGCCTTGCAGGCCGGGGACGAGCCCGGATTGCGCTTGGCTGTCCGCTCGGACGTGACGCAGGGCCTGCGGTTGCTGGTCAGCTAGGCGGCTTGTCGCCGAAGGTCTGAAATCGCGCCTATGGGGCACTCTCGTTGTGGCTTGGAGATTAGGTCTGGGTTACTCTGGACCAAATCACAACAAGAGCAGATTTCAGACATGATCAATCGACGCATTTTCTCATTGGGGCTCGGGTCGACCTTGCTTGCAGCTTGTTCCACGGGCTCATCAACCAGTGCACCAGCCTCGCGGATGCGGGCCGTGCCCAACGCAGGCTGGGACGCTTGGGTGGCGAGCTTCAAGGGGCGCGCAAATGCACAGGGGATTTCGCAAACCACGCTCAATCGCGCTTTTCAGGGGGCCGGGTATCTGCCCGGCGTGATCAAGCGCGATCGTAACCAAGTCGAATTCAAACGCTCGCTTGAGGATTATCTCGCCATTGCGGCCTCGGACGAAAGGATTGCCACCGGTAAGCAGATGCTGGTGCGCCACGCAGGCACCTTGTCGCAGATCGAGGCGAAGTATGGCGTCGATAAAGAGGTTGTTGTGGCCGTCTGGGGCTTGGAAAGCCGCTATGGCGCGCGTCGGGGCGACGTGCCGGTGATCTCGGCAACGTCAACGCTGGCCTATGACGGACGGCGTGGTGCCTTCTTTGAAAAGCAGTTGGTGGCGGCACTGAAGATCATTCAGGAGGGTGACACCTCACCTGCCAACATGACCGGTAGCTGGGCCGGGGCGATGGGGCATACGCAGTTCATCCCAACCTCTTATCTGGCTTATGCGGTGGATTTCACCGGTGACGGGCGGCGGGACATCTGGTCGGATGATCCAACGGACTCGCTGGCCTCAACCGCCGCCTATCTCGCGCGTGCAGGTTGGGTGCGTGGACAATCATGGGGCGGAGAGGTCGGCACGGTTTCCGGCACACCTGTCGCGGTGTTGCAGCCGCAAAAGCCGGGTCCGCGTATTGCCGTGTTCCGCAACTTCAATGTGATCAAGCGTTACAATAACTCGGACAGTTACGCGATTGGCGTCGGGCACCTGTCGGATCGGATCGCGGGCGGTGCACCGTTCCAAGCCTCGTTCGGGCCGGACGCCACGGGTCTGACGCTGGAAGACCGCAAAGAGCTTCAACGGCGTCTGACTTCAGCCGGCTATGACACACAGGGCGCGGACGGGGTGATCGGCAAGAACACCGAAGCCGCAATCAGCGGATACCAACGTGGTAATGGGTTGGCCGTCACCGGCAAACCCTCGGTTCAGTTGCTGCGGCAATTGGGCGGTTAGGCTGCCAAACCTTTCGAACCGATATCCAGGAATTTCTGACGGCGGTCCCTGATCAGGGCCGTCGCATCTTTTCCTTCCAGCTCCTTTAGCATGGCGGCAATCGCTGCGCGCACCGACTCGACGGTTGCTTCGCGATCCCGGTGGGCGCCGCCCTTGGGTTCTGTAATGATCCGGTCGCAAACACCCAACTTGCGCAGGTCTTGTGCGGTCAGGCGCAGCGCCTCGGCGGCTTCGCGCATCTTTTCGGCATCCTTCCACAGGATCGAGGCGCAGCCTTCAGGCGAGATCACCGAATAGACCGAATGTTCCAGCATCGCGACGCGGTTTGCGGTGGCAAAGGCCACGGCCCCGCCCGAACCACCTTCGCCGATGATGACCGAAACCAGCGGTACACCAATCTTCAGGCACATCTCGGTCGAGCGCGCGATGGCTTCAGACTGACCGCGTTCCTCGGCCCCTTTGCCGGGGTAGGCACCTGCCGTATCGATCAGAGTGATCACGGGCAAGCCAAAGCGTCCGGCCATCTCCATCAGGCGCACGGCTTTGCGGTACCCTTCGGGGCGGGCCATGCCAAAATTGCGTTCAATCCGTGATTTGGTGTCACTGCCCTTTTCGTGGCCGATCACCATCACCGGCTGGTCGTTGAACCGCGCCAGACCACCGATCACCGCCAGATCGTCCGCAAAGTTCCGGTCACCCGCCAGAGGGGTGAACTCGGTGAACAGCTCTTTGACATAGTCCTGACAATGGGGCCGCTCAGGATGACGCGCGACCTGACATTTCCGCCAAGGGGTCAGATCGTCATACAGCTCTTCCAGCAGTTTGGCGGCCTTGGCGTCCAACGCAGCGGCTTCTTCGGCCACGTCCATCTCTTCGTTGGCGCGGGCCAGCGCGCGCAGTTCCTCGGCCTTGCCTTCAATCTCGGCCAGGGGTTTTTCGAAATCCAGATACTGGGTCATGACGCCTCTCAACGCGGAAGTTCCCTGCTATATGACGTGTGGTCGTCCGGGATGCAACTCAGCAAGATTTGTGGATGCAGGATATGCGACCACGGATGGGCAAAGAACAAGGAAGGGGTGCCAATGGCAACCAGCTACGAAAACCGCATTCTGCGCGTGTTGGCCTATATCCACGATAACCCCGCCGGGGACCTGTCACTGGATGCACTGGCGGATGTAGCGGCAATGTCCCGGTTTCACTGGCATCGCGTGTTTCGCGCGCTGACCGGCGAGACTTGTGCGCAGGCAGTGCGTCGGATTCGACTACATCGCGCCGCAACAGGCTTGGTGCAATCCGACACGCCTGTCGCACAGATTGCGTCGGACGTGGGCTATCCTAACCTGAACTCTTTTGCGCGGGCCTTTTCTGAGGCCTATGGCAGCAGCCCAGCTGCCTTTCGCAATGCCGGGCAGTTTCTACCGGCCAACCCACATTTCAGAACCGGAGAGTATCCCATGTATCCTGTAACGACCCGTACCGAACCTGCCCGCCGCGTTGTCGCCCTGCCGCATAAAGGAGCCTATGCCAAGATCGGCAAGAGCTTTGAAGCCTTTGGTGCCTTGTGTGAATCCCGCCAGCTTTGGCCGCAGATTGGCCCGGTCATTGGTGTCTATATGGACAGCCCTGACACCGTACCTGAAGAAGATCTGCGCAGCTATGCTGGCGCGGAGTTCCGTGGTGATGGCACTCCGGAAGGGATGGAATCTGTTCAGATTTCTGGGGGCAAGACGGCCGTTCTGACTTTCAAAGGCCCATATTCGGGGCTTGAGGGCGCGTATCACAGCCTGTTCGGCAACTGGCTGCCCGAATCGGGCGAAGAACCGGCAGACCAGCCTTGTTACGAAATCTACCTGAACGATCCGCGCGAAACCGCGCCCGAAGAGTTGCTGACCGAAATTTGCCTTCCGCTCAAGTAACTCAGTTCGGCCACAGGACCGGGTAGAGCGACGCAACCAGCAGCGCTGCCATAGTCCAGTTGAACACCACCAACCGGCGCGGGTTCGTCAGGACTCGCGCCATTTGCTGACCCAGCACGGTCCATGTACTGACCGAGGGCAGGTTCACCGCGCCGAATATCAGCGCCACCACCAAAATGGCCTTTAGCGTGTTTTCCGGCGTGTAGGCCGTGGTGGCCGTCAATGCCATGGCCCAAGCCTTGGGGTTGACCCACTGAAACGCTGCGGCTTGCAGGAATGTCATAGGGTCGCCTTCTGCGTCAGCGCCCTTGGTAGGAGCGGCATGGGCGATCTTCCACGCCAAGTACAACAGGTAGATGACCGAGACGACTTTCAGCACCGTATAGGTGACCGGATATCGGTCAAACACTTGCACTAGCCCCGCACCAACCAGAACGACCATGACCGTGAATCCCACGCCGATGCCCAGCATATGGGGAACCGTGCGGCGAAACCCGAAATTGGCGCCCGATGCCATCAGCATCAGGTTGTTTGGCCCCGGCGTGATGGACGAAACAAAGGCAAAGGCGATCAGGGCCAGAAGGATGTCATAGGTCATGGCGCGGATAATCGGTGAAAAACCGGCAAATGAAATTGCGTTTTCGTGCGTGTTGGGGGTAGTTTCGCAATTAATGGCGAAAATTGATCACATAAACCATCAGATATTGCAAGAGCTGACGCGCGATGGGCGTATCAGCAATCTGGAACTGGCGGACCGTGTTGGCCTTTCCCCCTCGGCCTGCCTGCGTCGTGTGCAGGAGCTTGAACGTGCTGGCGTGATCTCAGGCTACCGTGCCGTGTTGAACCCGGTCGCTCTGGGTGTGGGCTTTGTCGCCTATATTGGTGTGGGTTTGGGCGAGCACACCAAGGCAGCGCAGGAGGGGTTTGAACGCGCCTTGCAGCGCGCCCCGGAAGTGGTGGAATGCCACAACATCACAGGAACCATTGAATATCTGTTGCGTGTCGAGTGCGCGGACCTTCCCGCCTATAAAACTTTCCATACGGACGTGCTGGGAACGCTGCCGCATGTGACCTCAATCACCTCATACGTGGTGATGGGGTCGCCAAAGGATATGCGAGCTTAACAGCTGGGTAACGTAATCTTTAACCGTCTTGCAGGGCCAATCGTCACGTCTTACTGTCATCAAAAAGCTCAAACATAAGGGGATAAACCCCAATAGAGCCAAATTCAGGGAGACGACAATGACATATGTCCGAACCGGAGCGTTTGCCGCGGCCTTGGCGTTGATCGCCGGGGCGGCTTTGTCCGCACCGTTGAAACTGCAACCCGCCAACCCGCAACCCAGCCCAAAGGCCGGGTTGAATGTGAAATACTATGGCACAGGCAATCAACATAAAAAGATCCGAGATCTGAGCCAGGCAAAAAGCCTGCTGTCGCAAGCGCAACCCGGAAAACCACTGCGCGGATTGGATTATAGAGACACCAGTAAGGGTGAGGACGTCATGACGTTCGACGGCGCTTACAATGTTGCCGCCGAGGTGACGGGGTATATGCGCTTTGATTCACCTGGAACATACGAACTCGAAACATGGTCGAACGACGGGATAGAAGCCTGGGTTGGTGGCCAACAGATTGGCCACGTGAATGGTATACAAGGCTGCGAGGCTAATCAACGAACCGAAGTCGAGGTTCCACAGGCGGGATGGTATCCTCTGAAGATTTTTTATTACCAAAAGCTGGGTACGTCCTGCCTGATGATGAAGTCGGGCAAAAAGGGTGAGCGGGTTACGTGGACACCTAACAACGTCTTTGGCCGGTAACACAAAGGCGCCCTGTAGGGCGCCTTTTCACTTCAATCAGCCGTTGGCGGCAATCAGTTCGGCCTGAGCCACGATTACTTCGGCCTGTTTGATCGAGGCGATATCGACCAGACGCCCTTTGTAAACGGTCGCGCCTTCGCCATTGGCCTTGGCCTGTTCCATCGCGGCGAGGATTTCGCGCGCCTCTGATACGGCCTCATCCGATGGAGTGAAGACCTGATTGGCCAGCGCGATTTGTTTGGGGTGGATCGCCCATTTGCCGACCATACCCAAAGTGGCCGAGCGTTTAGCCTGTGCGATATAGCCCTCATCGTCGCTAAAGTCGCCAAAGGGTCCATCGACCGGCAGAACGCCATGGGTACGGCAGGCAGCGACGATGGCGGCTTGTGCCCAATGCCATGGATCGGACCAGTGTTTCTCGCCTTCGCGCAGCATGTAGTAGTTTTCCTGTGTTCCCCCGATGCCGGTAGTCTGCATCCCCATCGAGGCCGCGAAATCGGCCGCGCCCAGGCTCATCGCTTGCATCCGGGGGGACGACGCCGCGATGGCTTCGACATGCGCGATGCCGGCGGCGGATTCGATGATGACTTCGAAGGAAATCGGCTTGGTGCGGCCCTTGGCGCGCTCGATAGCGGTGACAAGCGCGTCCACTGCATAGACATCCTCGGCGCAGCCGACCTTGGGGATCATGATCTGATCCAGCCGATCCCCGGCCTGTTCCAGCAGGTCCACCACGTCGCGATACCAGTACGGCGTGTCCAGACCGTTGATCCGCACCGACATGTATTTGCTGCCCCAATCCACAGTGTTCAAAGCTTCGATCACATTGGCGCGGGCGGCATCTTTATCCGAGGGCGCGACCGAATCCTCAAGGTCGAGGTTGATCACATCCGCTGCTGACGCGGCCATTTTTGGGAACAGCTTGGTGTTCGATCCCGGTCCGAACAGCTGACAACGGTTGGGGCGCGCAGGGGCTGCGGGTTGAAGGCGAAAGCTCATCTGGACCTCGTGCGAGAAATGAAATTACAATTTTCCTGCTCATTGAGGTATTAAATTGCGCAGCTATGCGCAAGCTCCTTTGTGCAACTGCGGCAATGCATTCGCAGCATTCGCCGCAATATCGGGTTTCGTCCGTGATTAAAGTTTAATCACTGCGAAAACTTGAAAGATTCTTGTGCCTAATGGCGAACTGATGCGAAAATTTCCTGTTCGCACCGGTTGGGGCAGATGAAAACGCAAAACACTCGTCAGGCAGGTCCCATAGGCTGCGGCGGAATCAAAGGAGTAGACCGCAATGATCGAGACACCGTACCTGCTGTTTTTGGGCGATGCGCCCGACCAATTGGCGGCCAAAGTGGCCATTGGCATCCGGGACTGGCGTCCCGAGAATGCTGTGGGCCAATATCGAATGGATGGCTGCAAGGCTGATCTGGGCCTGACCGACATGACGCTGGCCGAAGCCAAAGCGGCGGGCGCCAAGACGCTGGTCATCGGTGTAGCCAACCGCGGTGGCATCATAAGCGAAGCGTGGAAAGAGGTTTTGGTCGCCGCGCTTGAGATGGGCTACGATCTGGCCTCGGGCCTGCACAACCTTCTGCGCGATGAAGGCGATCTGGTGGCAGCGGCGCAGACTCATGGCGGCACTCTGCATGATGTGCGCGTTCCGACGGTTGGCTATCCCATCGCCAACGGTAAAAAGCGCAGCGGCAAACGCTGTCTAGCCGTCGGAACCGATTGCTCGGCGGGTAAGATGTACACAGCGATGTCGATGGATGCCGAAATGCGCAAGCGCGGCATGAAGTCGACCTTCCGCGCTACCGGCCAGACTGGCATTCTTATCACCGGGCAGGGCGTGCCGCTTGACGCGGTGGTCGCAGACTTTATGGCCGGCTCGGTGGAATACCTGACGCCTGAAAACGATGCGGATCACTGGGATCACATCGAAGGGCAGGGGTCGCTCTACCATGTGTCTTATTCGGGTGTGACCATGGCTCTGATCCACGGTGGTCAGCCGGACGCGCTGATCCTGTGCCACGAACCGACCCGCACGCATATGCGCGGTCTGCCTGAATATTCGCTGCCAACCCTCGCGCAACTGCGGGATACAGCGCTGCCCTTGGCGCGGGTTGCGAACCCGGATTGTCAGGTCGCAGGTGTCTCGATCAACACCCAGCATCTGAGTGAAGACGACGCGCGCGCCTATATCGAACAGGTCGAGGCCGAGATGGGGCTGCCCGCCACGGACCCCTATCGTTTTGGTGCAGGCAAGCTGGTCGACGCGCTGGCCGCAATGTGATCAAAGAACCCCGCCGGGGATGCCTCCGGCGGGAGTATTTTTTGAAAAGATGAAGGAGCGGGCGCGTGCAGATTGATGTCTCTCGTGATGTATTCCGGCTGGCGCAGGTCTTTACGATCTCGCGCGGGTCGCGAACTGAAGCCAAAGTTCTGACTGCGCGCGTATCGGACGGAGCGCATCAGGGCTGGGGCGAATGTGTTCCCTACGCGCGATATGATGAGACGCTGGAGACGGTCGAGGCCGAGATCGCCGGACTGCCCGAGACGTTTGATCGTGCGTCGCTGATGGATCTGCTTCCCGCTGGTGCCGCCCGCAATGCCGTGGACTGTGCCTTGTGGGATCTGGAGGCCAAACGTGCCGAAAAGCGTGCTTGGGAACTGGCCGGACTGACTATGCCTGGGCCAGAGATCACTGCCTACACTTTGTCGCTGGATACGCCCGAGAAGATGCAGGCTCAGGCAGCCGCCAATGCCCATCGACCGTTGTTGAAAATCAAGCTGGGCACGCCGGACGACATGCCTCGCCTAGAGGCTGTGCGTGCGGGCGCGCCCAAATCCACGATCATTGTGGACGCGAATGAAGGCTGGTCGGCCGAGGTTTATGCAGACCTCGCGCCGCATCTGGTGCGTTTGGGCGTGGCGTTGGTTGAACAGCCTCTGCCTGCCGGAGAAGATGAAGCGCTGATCGGAATGGAACGCCCGGTGCCTGTGTGCGCAGATGAGTCTTGCCATGACCGGGGCAGTCTGCCTGCGCTGAAGGGCAAATATGATGTGGTTAACATCAAGCTCGACAAAACCGGCGGCCTGACCGAGGCGCTGGCCCTGCGCGAGGCTGCCCTGGCTGAGGGCTACAAAGTCATGGTCGGTTGTATGGTCGGAAGTTCTCTGGCTATGGCCCCTGCGACACTGTTGGCGCAGGGCGCGATGGTCACAGACCTTGACGGCCCGCTTCTGTTGGCCGAAGACCGCGACAACCCGCTGAATTTTGATGACGCCGGAGTGCACCCGCCAGTGGCGGCGCTCTGGGGCTGAGGAGAGATACATGACCCGCACCGTTTACGTGAATGGCGAATACCTGCCCGAGACCGAGGCCAAGGTGTCCATCTTTGACCGTGGCTTCCTGTTTGCTGACGCTGTTTACGAAGTCACCAGCGTTCTGGACGGCAAGCTGATCGATTTCGAAGGCCACGCGGTGCGCCTCAAGCGGTCTCTGGACGAGCTGGAGATGGCCGAGCCCTGCACCAAGGAAGAACTGCTGGAAATCCACCGCAAGCTGGTGGAGCTGAACGGCGTTGTAGAGGGTCTGATCTACCTGCAAGTCAGTCGGGGTTCGGATGGCGACCGGGATTTCGTGTTCCCGCCCGCCGATACCAAACCCAGCCTGGTGCTGTTCACCCAGAACAAACCCGGCTTGGCTGACAGTCCTGCGGCTAAGAAGGGTGCCAAGATCATCTCGATCGAGGATGTCCGCTGGGGTCGCCGTGACATCAAGACCGTCCAGCTGCTCTATCCGTCGATGGGTAAGATGATGGCAAAGAAAGCGGGCTGTGACGATGCGTGGTTGGTCGAAGACGGCTATGTCACCGAAGGCACCAGCAATAACGCGTACTTCGTCAAGAACGGCAAAATTGTCACTCGCCCGCTATCGAACGACATCTTGCACGGTATCACCCGTAAGGCGGTGCTGCGTATGGCGGCTGAGGCGCAGATGGAAATCGAAGAACGCCTGTTCACCATTGATGAGGCGAAAGAGGCGGATGAAGCCTTTACCACTTCGGCCAGCGCTTTTGTTATGCCTGTGGTCGAGATTGACGGCGTGACCTTGGGTGACGGAACGCCGGGCCCGATATCAAAGCGCCTGCGCGAGATCTATCTGGACGAAAGCCGCAAGGCAGCGATCTAAAGAAAAGGCCCGCCAAATCTGCGGGCCTTCTTCATTTAAGGGCTTAACCCTTCTTCGTAACGTTCTCGTCGAAGGCGACCTTGAAGGCGGCCTGTTTCTCGGGGCTGGCCTCGGTCTGATAGTTCGCCTTCCATTCATCCATGGTCATGCCGTAGAAAATCTGACGGGCTTCGTCCTTGCCCATCTCAATGCCTTTTTCATTGGCCGCTTCCTGATACCAGCGCGACAGGCAATTGCGGCAGAACCCGGCCAGATTCATCATGTCGATGTTCTGAACGTCGGTGCGATCTTCCATCAGGTGTTTTTGCAGCCGGCGGAACGCGGCGGCCTGAAGTTCGATTTCGGTTTGCTTGTCCATGATCGGGCTCCGGAAGACAGTGTCATTGCCCTTGACCTAGCGGTCCGGCGGCGATGTTTCAACAAACGACGTTTCAGGCCAGTTTCAAGGCAAGCCACGGCACGATGCAAAAGATCAGTGTAAGGATCTTGTAATTTGCCAGATACCGGAAATATGCCCGTTTCACGTCTGGGCGCTCCATCTGGAACATTTTGCCGTGTATTCCTGCAACCCAGTCTTGCATCAGGACAATCATCACTGTGCTGAGCAATAGAAACCCGATGTTGAGCACGGCCATCCAGCCGAAAACAGTTGTCAGAAATTCCTGAGTCACGGTCGTCTCCTTTCCCTTAATATATGGGGATCAAAGACTTGCCTCACAATGAGGTGTGATCAAAGGCCGCTGTCAGTCAAAGCATCCTGCAGGATAACGGCCAAACGCTCTGCCCAGGCGCGTTGCCCTGCGTGATCGGCAATCAGGTCATTGCGCAGTTCGATCAGCGCGTTTGGGCGGCCATGGGTGGTGCAATGCCGGTCAATGGCGTCGCCGGGCAGAACGCCCGTGTAGGGTTCGTTGACGCCGACGCACAGGTCGCCTTCGGCCTCAAGCCGGTCGATCAATGGGCGCGAGAATCGCTCGTCCGGGGTGTGCAGAACGCCGATATGCCATGGGCGCGGCTCTCGGCCACGCAGTTGGCGGGTGAACGAGTGCATCGAAACGATCACGGCGTGTGGAAGGCCCGCCATCCGTTCCAGCGCCTCGTGATAGGGTCGGTAACACATGTTCAGACGCCGTTCGCGCTCGGCGGCATCAGCGCGGCGGTTGCCTGGGATGATCGACCCGTCATAGAGCTTCATCAGCAGGGTCGGGTCGTCTTCGCCCCGGTTCGGGTCGATCACAAGGCGCGAGAAATTTGCTGCGATAACAGGGGCGTTCAGTATCTCGCCTAGATGTTTCGATACCTCGTAGGCACCCACGTCATAGGCGATGTGACGCTCCATATCCTCGCGCGGAAGGCCGAGGTCTCCGCCATTGATGTCCGGCGGTACAGTGTTGTTGGCGTGATCGCATGTGATCAGCCAGCGCGAAGGGCGATCAGCGCCGTGGATAAAAAACGGAGAATACGTCATAAGCCTGTCATCTAGTTTGTCGCAGGTGTAGGGCAGTTGCTTTGGAAATGGAATTGCGCAATAAGCGCCCTGAAGCAATGTTTGCGGTAACATTTTTGCGAATCCAAAGAAAGACGTCAGGAGAACGACACCAATGCGACGCCTGAGAAATGTAAAAATCGTGGCGACGCTGGGTCCGGCG
Source organism: Ruegeria sp. AA6 (assembly GCF_056542865.1). Lineage (NCBI taxonomy): Bacteria > Pseudomonadati > Pseudomonadota > Alphaproteobacteria > Rhodobacterales > Roseobacteraceae > Ruegeria > Ruegeria sp. AA6. The sequence goes on along the minus strand of NZ_JBQGAN010000013.1, from coordinate 107,361 downwards.
TCCAATGACTACGACACTATCCGTGCGCTGCACGAGGCAGGCGCGGACGTGTTCCGCCTGAATATGAGCCACGGTAGTCATGATGAAATTCGCGAACGGCACCGGATCATTCGTCAGGTTGAAAAAGACCTGGACAGCCCGATCGCGATCTTGGCCGACCTTCAGGGGCCGAAACTGCGTGTCGGCGTTTTCGCCAATGATGCAGAGGAACTGGAAGAGGGCGCGGCTTTCCGGCTGGATCTTGATCCCGCCGCAGGGGACATCAACCGGGTCTGCCTGCCGCACCCCGAGATTTTCGCGGCTTTGGAGCCCGGCGCACGCCTGTTGGTGAACGACGGCAAAATCCGTTTGACCGTCAAAGATTGCGGCCAGGATTTTGCCAATTGCACAGTTGAGGTCGGCGGCACGATCTCGAACCGCAAGGGCGTGAACGTGCCTGACGTGGTGCTGCCGCTGGCGGCTCTGTCCGCCAAGGACCGCGACGATCTGGAGTTTGTTTGCCAACTGGGCGTCGACTGGCTGGCGCTGAGCTTTGTGCAGCGCGCCAAAGACGTATTCGAAGCGCGCGCTTTGGCCGATGGCCGTGCCTCGATCCTGTCCAAGATCGAAAAGCCCGCTGCAGTTGAAGCATTTGATGACATCCTCGATGCCTCGGACGGGATCATGGTCGCACGCGGTGATCTGGGGGTAGAACTGCCAGTCTCGGCCGTGCCGCCGATCCAGAAACGTCTGGTTCGCAAATGCCGCGGGGCCGCCAAGCCGGTGATCGTGGCGACCCAGATGCTGGAAAGCATGATCGAAAGCCCGATGCCAACCCGGGCCGAGGTTTCCGACGTGGCCACCGCCATTTATGAGGGCACCGATGCCATCATGCTGAGTGCTGAATCCGCCGCTGGATCGTATCCGATTGAGGCCGTGCAGACCATGAACAAGGTCGCCATCGAAGTTGAGGCCGACCCGACCTATACCCAGATCATCTCTGCTTCGCGCACCGCCAAAGGTACCACGATTGCGGACGGGATCGTTGCCGCTGCGCGCGAGATTGCGGAAAAGACCGACATCAAGGCTATCTGCTGTTTCACCCAAAGCGGCACCACGGCGTTGTTGACCGCGCGGGAACGTCCGGGGGTTCCGATCATTGCCATGACACCCGCCACCGGTACTGCCCGTCGCTTGTGCCTCAGCTGGGGCTGTCACTGCGTTATGACCCCCGAGCTTGAGCGGTTCAAAGGTGCCGTTGTCAACGCAGCCCGCGCAGCCCGCGCCGGTGGCTTTGCGTCTGAAACGGATCAGATTGTGGTAACAGCCGGCGTGCCCTTCAACGTGCCCGGAACCACCAATATCCTGCGCATCGCACCTTGTGACGAGCGGTTGATCTACAACACTGATCCGGGTTGATTGGGGCGATTGAGCCGCTGATCCAAAAGCTGCATGTTAGTTTTTGCCCAATATTTAGGCAAAAAAAAATCAATAAAATCAATAAAAAGCCGGACTCAGGGTTGAGTCCGGCAAATTCTTCTCTGTTTTTCGGGGATTTTCCCGGATACTTGTCCGCATGGGCGGTCTAATCAAATAAGTTCCAAGTTCCGGCTGCCCTGCCGGGGGCACGGGCCCCGGTAAAATCAACGATAACGGAGGAACGTCATGACAACGAAAATTGTCATCGGACTGGACGGGACAGAAACCGGGGAACGTGCGATTGCCTTTGCCAAGGATTTGGCCGGGCGCATCGGTTCATGTGAGTTACTAGTGGTTTATGTAATCGAATGGTCCCCATTTGCTTTTCAAACCCCAGAAGAAAACGCTCTGCGGCATAAGCGCCGAGAGGAAGAGATCAAGCTGGCCACGACACGGATCGTCACCCCGGCGGTGGATGCTCTGAACGCGGCCGGTTTCACGGCGCAGGGTATCGTGCGCCATGGCGACGTGGCCGAGACACTGAACTCAATCACGGTTGAGAACGGTGGCACCCAGATCATCGTCGGGCGCGCCTCGGCGGACGGGTTCAAAAAGCGACTGTTTGGCAGTTCGACCCAAAACCTGGTTATGCATGCCGATGTACCGGTCACTGTTGTGAACTGAGGGGAGTGACGAAAATGAATAAGTTTACACACTTGGGGGTGGCGACCGCCGCCGCCCTAGCCGCCGCTCCTGCAATGGCGCAGGACGCGCCGGGTCTGGATGACAAGATCAATCAGGCCTTTGCCGATTTCACTGGCCCCTTCGTCAGCTTTATCTTCGCGCCCTTCCCCGGAACAGGGTTTCCGTGGATTGTCGGGTGGCTGGTGGTCGCGGCGACTGTGTTCACGCTGTATTTTGCCTTTGTGCAGCTTCGCTTCTTTGGCCACTCGATCAGCTTGGTCAAAGGTGACTATTCTGACCCCAACGATGCGGGTGAGGTTAGCCACTTTCAGGCTCTCGCGACCGCGCTATCAGGTACGGTCGGTCTGGGTAACATCGCCGGTGTGGCGGTGGCCGTCGGCATCGGCGGGCCGGGTGCTACGTTCTGGATGATTGTCGCGGGCCTGTTGGGCATGGCGTCGAAATTCACCGAATGTACGCTGGGTGTGAAATACCGGAACGAGTACGAAGACGGCACGGTTTCGGGCGGTCCGATGTACTACATGTCCAAAGGGTTCGCGGAATTGGGCCTGCCGGGCGGCAAGATTCTGGCCGTTCTGTTCTCGATCTTCTGTATCCTTGGTGCACTGGGCGGGGGCAACATGTTCCAGGCTAATCAGGCACACCAGCAGATCGCGGGCATCACGGGCGATTATCCCGGTTGGATCACCGGTCTGGTCTTTGCGGGCATCGTGTTCGCAGTGATCGTGGGCGGCCTGAAATCCATCGCGCGCGTGACCGAAAAGGTCGTGCCGTTCATGGGTGTCATGTATGTACTGGCCGCGCTGGTCATTATCATCATGCACGCAGATCAGATCGGCTGGGCCTTTGGCCAGATCTTCGCGGGTGCCTTCACCGGCCTCGGCGTGGCTGGCGGCATGGTTGGCGCGCTGATCCAAGGCTTCCGCCGTGCGGCGTTCTCAAACGAAGCGGGTGTGGGTTCTGCGGCCATCGCACACTCGGCGGTGCGGACCAAAGAGCCAATTACCGAAGGCTTTGTGTCGCTGCTTGAGCCGTTCATCGACACGGTTGTGATCTGTACCATGACCGCGCTGGTGATCATCATCACACAGCAGCTGATCATCGACCCTGAGACCGGCAAATACATGCTGAACGAAGCTGGCAACGCGATTGCCACGGTTGACGGAAACTCCGGCGTCAGCCTGACATCGGCGGCCTTTGCCAGCGCCTTTGGCTGGTTCCCCTATGTGCTGGCGATTGCGGTGGTTCTGTTTGCCTTCTCGACCATGATCAGCTGGTCCTACTATGGCCTCAAAGCCTGGACCTACCTGTTCGGTGAGGGTCACACCAAAGAACTGGTGTTCAAGATCATCTTCTGCGTCTTCGTTGTGATCGGTGCGGCGGCCAACCTTGGCCCGGTCATCGACTTCTCGGATGCGGCGATCTTTGCGATGGCGGTTGTGAACGTCTTTGCGCTCTACTTCCTGATGAAAGTCGTCCGCGAAGAGCTTGCAAGCTACTCGGCCCGCTTGAAAAGCGGCGAGATCCGCAAGTTCGAGCACTAAGCTATCTCACCGGGGCGGCCTTGTGCTGCCCCGGTGCCTTACCAGCCTGTGAAAAGCGCAGATTCTGGTCTAAACCCCCTTGCCAGTATGACCGAACTTGCGTAAACGGCGCTTCTGATCGCGTGACCGGCCGAGATGGCATGCCGAGTCGCGTTTAGTACCGAACCCTGAAAGGAGACGGAAATGCCTAAGATGAAGACCAAGTCGAGCGCCAAAAAGCGCTTTAAGGTGACTGCGACCGGTAAGGTCCTTGCTGGCCAGGCCGGCAAACGTCACGGCATGATCAAGCGGACCAAAAAGTTCATCCGCGACGCCCGTGGCAACACCACCCTGTCCGCCCCCGACGCCAAGATCGTCAAGGGCTACATGCCCTACGACCGCTAAGAGGAGATTAAGAGATGTCCCGCGTTAAAGGTGGAACCGTAACTCACGCCCGTCACAAGAAGGTCATCAAGGCCGCCAAAGGTTACTATGGCCGCCGCAAGAGCACCTTCAAGGTTGCCCGTCAGGCCGTCGACAAGGCCAACCAGTATGCAACCCGCGACCGTAAGAACCGCAAGCGCAACTTCCGCGCGCTGTGGATTCAGCGCATCAACGCGGCTGTGCGTTCGCATGACGAGGCTCTGACATATTCCCGCTTCATCAATGGCCTGAACCTGGCCGGTATCGAAGTGGACCGCAAAGTTTTGGCCGACCTGGCCGTGCACGAACCGGAAGCGTTCGGCGCGATCGTCGCCAAAGCTCAGGCTGCTCTGACTGCCTGATCCTCTGAAAAGAGACAGTGAATGAAAGGCCGTCCCGTTTTGGGGCGGCTTTTTTGCAACCAAATATTTCACTTGGCCCGCTTTGGGGCCCCATAATTGACATTCGCCCGAGCGTTATAATTCGCCAACGGGAGTTGTATACCGTTTCTCATCTGCAAGTTCACCCTAGTTTTGGCGCAGTACGCTCTACGTGGTACACTTCTGTAATCAGAGTCTCTCAAAGGAGGAGGCGACGATGCAATTGTGCTTGTTCTGGCGATTTCGTTTGCTTTTTTTGATTGCATTCTTATCCGGCGCGGCTTCGGCTCAGGATTTGGTTTCCATTGCTATTTCAGGCGATATGCCAGCCCTGAAAGAAGCTCTTCCCGAAGGTTCGCAACAAGACCCGGAAACGTTAGTGAAGCCTCTCTACTTTGCGTCCCAGCGTGGGCAAGCCGAGGCGGTTGACCACCTTTTGTCAGTGGGTGCTGATCCTAATTCCGAGACAGATTTGGGTGCGGCATTGGGGATTGCCGCCCGGAATAACCACACTGGAATTGTCGCGGCACTGTTAACAGCCGGTGCTGATCCAAACCTTCGCGCAGGTGAATATAAGTCTATGGCGCTCCACCAGGCGGCCGAGCGCGGATCAATTGAAGCCGCCCGCATGTTGCTAGAAAACGGCGCCGACATTAACGCGCAGGATCGTTTTGGTTGGCCTCCAATTCAGTTTGCGGGGACGAAGGGTCGAGCCGAGATGGTCACGTTTTTGAGGGAGATGGGCGCTGGCCCAGTAGCGGTAGACACTCTGAAACCAGGCGAACTTGAAGCGGCCAACCTTGAGGAAGGCCGCCTGTTGGCTTTCGAGTGCGGCGGATGTCATGGCATGAGGCCTGGTGAAATTGGCGCGGGTCAGCATCCAGGTCCCAACCTTGTTGGCGTTGTCGGGAGGGCCAAAGCATCAGTCGAAGACTTTCCGTATTCTGATGAGATGCAGACCCAGACTGGATACTGGACACCCGATGAATTGAACGTTTTTCTGGCCGATCCATTCAATATCGTTCCCGGAACTTACATGACTCGTGGTAGTCAACCTGATCGAACAGCTCGGATAGCCATAATCGCCTATCTCACCCAACTTACACGCTAGCAAAGGGCGAACGGCTACTTTGTTCGCGGGCTGGTATTGCGAAGCTCAGTTGTGAATGTCCGCTTAGGGCTGCGAGCGACGTGGAAAAATTGAAGTTGAGGTGTCCTTGAAGTGACGTAGAATAGGGATTGACTGTTTCGATCACTCATTAAGAGGACATCATGGCAGCTCCTTTAGTCCAAAACTGGGAACTGACCGCCGCCATCCAAGACATAGCAGATTGGCTGGTTCAACAGGGTTTGGAGAATGCGCCGGTGGAGATCTGGCTCGAAGCATTCTGCAAGCGTCTTGTTTCGGCGGGGATTCCGCTTCAGAGAGCAAATATTACTGTGCGCGCTCATCATCCCGAGATTGGGACGGTCGCTTTCCGCTGGCACAGGGATGGGGGAAACGAGCGAGAGGACTTTGTCCGAAGATCGGATGCGCCTGAAGAATACATTCTAAGCCCGATTTACTATCTTTTGGCAAACAACGTTGGAGAGATCAGACAAGATCTGACGGTCGAAGAACCAGAGCTTAACTTTCCAATCTTTGATGAACTTCGCGAGCGCGGTGCCACAGACTACTTCGCTGTTAAACGATTCTTCCTTATACAGGACAACGCTACGCCTGTTGACCCAATGCAGGCCGAGGAAGGTGCCATTATTTCATTGACGACCGACGCGAGCGGGGGCTTCACAAGCCAGCAACTTGAAGGTTTGCGTCAACTAATATCTCCACTTTGCCTGACGCTGAAATGTGGGGCAAACAGGCTGATGGCTGAAGACATAACTGCCGCTTACTTGGGCAAAGATGCCAGTAGGCGCGTGCTGTCCGGGGACATCACGCGAGGTTCATCCGAAACGATTTCGGCGGTGATTTGGTACTTTGATCTGCAAGGATTTACCAAATTGTCAGAGGCGCTTCCGGGACATTCAATCATTGAATTGCTAAACGATTACTTCGCGGAAGCTGTTGACGTGGTTGAACGCCATGGCGGTAATGTTCTGAAGTTTATGGGAGATGGAATGCTTGCCATCTTCGATATCAATCAAGTTCCGGACGCGCGCCGCGTCGCAATTCACGCGGCAGCGGAGTTGCGGAATACCTTTGACGAACTCAACCAACGACGACAAGCAGATGGTTTGCCAACGACCGGCTTCACTCTTTCGTTGCACGCTGGCGATGTTCTTTATGGCAACATTGGCGGTAGGTCTCGCTTGGATTTCACAGTGGTCGGCCCAGCAGTCAATACAACGTCCCGTATTCTAGGCATGTGCAACGCGCTTGATCAGAACATTGTCGTTTCCGACAAGGTGGCCGGCGACTTGGTGAACTCCATTCCAAGTCTGGTTTCCCTGGGGCAATACAGATTGCGCGGTGTTGCTGAAAGACAGGAGCTGTTTACGATAGATTAAACGCGAAATGAAAAGCGTCATCTAACCCGAGCAGACCGGCAGTTGGCCTTGGATGCATAACAAAGGACTTGCCAGAAGTACGTGAGATGAATGGCAGAGCGCTTTAGCCGGCTCCAACTTCTCAAAATGTCCGTTCATGTGCATTTGTTCAGGTCCAAAGATGATCCGAACGAGGTTAGCCTTGGTTTGCCACCAGTTGCAGATGCGTGCCTCAGGCAAATGACCGACTTACCGTGTCGCAAATCGACGTGATCTATTCTCTGACCCGTGGTAGTGGCCCAGAGAAAGGGCACCCCATGACGGCGGATCAAAAACTACAGAACCCGACAGTTGGTATTGTGTTCGTACTGATCGGAATATTGGCAATTTCTATCAATGATATGCTGATCAAATTTCTGTCTGGCGGTTACCCCTTGCACCAGATGGTGTTTACAAGATCGTTGATCGGGATCGGGTTCAGCTTCGCCCTTGTCCAGATAGAGGGCGGTTGGCGCATCCTGAAAACCGATCAGCCGGGACTTCATCTTCTGCGTGGCTTACTGATTGTCATTGCCAATCTGACGTTCTTTACAGCCCTGGCGGTAATGCCGCTGGCGGAAGCAACCGCTGTTTTTTTCGTAGCCCCCTTGATGATTACTTTGCTGAGTATCCCACTGCTTGGTGAAAAAGTTGGGCCGATGCGGATTGGTGCCGTGCTTGTAGGATTCTTGGGCGTTGTGATCATGACCCGCCCATGGGAGGCCGGTGGTGAGCGTGAGGTTGGTCTGCTGATGTATGCCCTTCCGGTTCTTGCTGCGTTTACCTATGCCCTCAACAACGTGATGACCCGTTTTCTTGGCGCAAAGTCCAAAGCCTCAGCAATGGCCGTTTACATTCAGGCATGCTTTGTCGTTGTCAGCCTGTTGTTCTGGTCGGTGGCAGGAGATGGGCGTTTTGCGAGCACGTTTGAAAACGAAAGCTTGATCTTCTTGCTGCGTGCATGGGTTTGGCCCGAAGGTACTGATCAATGGTTGTTTATCGGCCTCGGGTTCAATTCTGCAATCATCGGGTATTGCCTCGGCCAGGCTTACCGCATGGCAGACGCAGCCACTGTGGCGCCGTTTGAATATGTCGGTCTTCCCATGGCTATTTTCTGGGGATGGATCATCTGGGGAGAACTCCCAAACGTGCCGGTCGCGATTGGCATTGCATTGATCTTGGGGGCGGGACTGTTTGTCTTTTTGCGTGAACGTCAAAAAAAGAGGCACGTTGTTACTGAAAAGAGAGTGCACCGTCGGTACTAGATGCCAAATCACTTCGGGCCAAAAGCCGCTCAGTAATACCCTGGGATATTGAATATCAATCGCAGTTGAGCACTGATAATGCTCATAGCTAATGGGATGAGAATTTTGATGCGATACACAGCTGTTCTTGCTGCGCTATTTCTTGCCGCTTGCGGTAATGAACCCGCAGAGCCAATAACCCGACTTTATCCCGGCGAGACCCCTGAGTTGCGCCTGATGATCAACGAAACCGCGGACGCAAACGGAGTGCCGCGGAGCCTTGTACACCGAGTGATCCAGCGAGAAAGCGATTATCGTCCCCGTGCCCGCAACGGTCCCTATTACGGGTTGATGCAGATTTTGCCGGCGACAGCGCGCCAAATGGGGTTTCGCGGAGAGGCTTCCGACCTCTTGGACGCGCAAACCAACCTGACATACGCCGTGAAATACTTGCGCGGTGCCTGGATGGTTTCAGATGGAAGTGAGCCCGAAGCGGTCATGTGGTATGCCCGCGGGTATTACTACGAAGCCCGAAACAGATGCATGCTCGTCGCCACGGGGCTTAGAGATACCGAGGTCCGAAAATACTGCGGTTGACATCCTTCCCACAGGAGTTCCACAAATCTTCCGATAAACTGCAAACAGCCTTCTTCAAACAAAGTAGCTTGCAACGGAGCCGTGTTGTTGCGCGTCCGACCAAGTTCAGGAGATTGACATGTGTGCCGAACACTCAAACCAATTCAAAGGGGTGCGTGACAATCGGCCGATTATTTTGTTCGTTGCGGGATTTGGCGACAATGTAAGCATGTTTAAAGGATTGGCTGAGACACATCTTGCCGTCAGCCATCGTTTGTTGCCCATCAATCTTCCAGGATTTGGTGCTCAGCCCCTAGCTGGGAGAACAACTCTCGAAGCCCTAGCGCAATATGTGAAAAATTAAGCAATAAAGTATGAGGCAGAGATTATTGTCGCCCACTCGGTCGCTTCAATCATAGCTTCCTTGGCCGCCGGCAGGGCTGACTGCCCTTTGACCACCATCGTTTCGTTGGAAGGAAATATTACCGCCGCAGATGCCTATTTTTCCGGGACAGCCACTGACTACAGTGACCCGGCAGAATTTCGCGGAGCGTTTCTAATACGGCTGGATGAAATGGCGAAATCCGCGCCTATCATAAGACGATATCGCGACGAAGTCTCAAAGGCCGATCCCGTGGCGCTTTGGCAACTCGGCATCGACGCACGGAAGTTTTCAACAGATCACGTACCTGGTGAGGTTTTGCAACGCTCAGCAAACATCACCTATCTGTATAACCCTGACAATTGCCCCGAAGGCACTGTCCGTTGGTTAGAAGAAAACAAAATGAATCGGATAACCTTAGAAAACGCCTCACATTGGCCGAGCGTTGATCAGCCCGAAATGCTCGCGGACAAAATTTCTGTGGCACTCAAGAAAATCAAATAAGGTCACAAATTGGAGTCGGATGAAAGCTTGGTTGCGTATTGCGAAATTTGCAAAGCTCAGTAGTGAAGCTCCACTTCCAGTTGCCGCTACCGTCTTCCTAAAGCCAGAGCTTTTGCGGCTTTCTTTGCTCCGGAATATTGCGCTCATTTGGGGCACTTAAAAGTGCCTAGTTACCGTTACTTTCCGCTTTTAGGATACTGTCTGCCGAAGCGCCAGCGGTCAGATTCGCGTCAGAAAAGGATCTGGTTTCCGGAAGCTCAAGGTGCAGAGAAGATGTATGGTCAATTTCTAATCGACCGCCGGAAAGGGTGTAATCCAGCACGTGCCCACCTTTACTCAAGTCGCTCGAAATAAAGTGAAGGTGGTAACCTGGCACACCGATACCCACCGCATAGTCCGGGCACCGAAAACCCAAAATTGTACCGTCCACGTCATTCAACTCAAATTCTGCCTGAGTCTTCACGACCTCCAGCAGAGGTTTGTAGGGTTTGTCCTGACGCAGGACGTTTCTATACTTGATGTGTTTGATGCGCCCATCAAATCGAACGGCATAAAACAGGTTCTTCGCTTCTGCGAGCGCATCCAGTCGACCTTCAAAGGAGTGTTTGTCCGTTGTCTTATCCAGCGAAAGCAACACTGTTGGTTCGAAATTGATGACAGCGGCATAAGGGGTCAGGGCTGTGTCACTTGCAACTGTTGCTTTTCCTTCGCCATCCAGCCGGTACGCTATGCCATCTATTACAATCATCTCGCCGTCGAGCGCATTGAAAGTGCCGAGGCCAAAGTTTCCGTGTTTCAGCAAATCACCTATAGTGACCGTTCCCTCGTAAACACCCTGCATCACAGCGCTCAGCAACGACGTCTGATAGTACTCGTGCGCATGCTCATTCGGTTCAAATCGCTGTTCATTGCTGTGGCTGGCGGCAGCGGTTGCAAAGGTGAACTCTGTGTCCTTAGTCATGAATTTCCATCACTCGGTGTTTCTGGACATTTTTTGGAATTTGGATTGGAAGCACGCACAGTATCTCGCTCTCCATACGATCCGGCAACAGCAAAGGCCCTGCTAGTTTCCGCGGGCCTTCATTTGGTTTGTAAGGAACCTAGTGAACGAATGCTCTCCACCCAGGGCGCGAACCTGCAAGCCCACTTATACGCCTCGCGAAGATTGAGTTTGAATGACCGGTTCGGGCTGCGACCTGCCCCTTCCAGCTAAACTTGACCCTCCAATTGCGAGGATTTCTAGGCTTTTTCGCCGCCAAATCTATCGGCTACCACAGCGAAGACTTCGACCGGCTCCCTAATGCCCTTGATCTTTACCTCTCCCCGGCTTTCAGCTTCAAGCTCACCTTCAATTGCGGCCCAGGTTCGGGGAAATTAGAATCTCATCGTTATCCGCCATGTCGCAAAGCCGAGCAGCTGTGTTGATCGACGTTCCGGAGGCAGTGTAGTCGAAGCGACCTTCGGAGCCGACGATACCGACCGTGGCATAGCCGTAGGAGATCCCGATGCCAAAGCCGAGCCGATGGCCCAATTTCTTCCAGTCGGCGCAAATTTCTCGCATTTTTCTTCGCATTTCCACGGCCAAACGCACTGCGTCGCCCGCTGGATCATCAACAGTGATCGGATTGTTGAAGATAACCATTATTCCATCGCCAGCCCGCTGATCCACACCTCCGCCATATACGTCGATCAAGTCAGACATTTCTTGATGGTAGGTCTGAAGCACTTCGATGGTTTCTTCTGGTTCAGCACTTTCACAAAATGCTGTGAACCCACGCAAATCGCAGAACAGGGTCGCGACAAGCGCGCGGTGTGAAGTAAGCAAGCTTTCGTCACCGGAAGTCACGACCGCATCGGCGACAGCAGAGGGAAGAAAGCGTTTCAATCGCCCCATGCGCTCGATCTCTTCGACTTGTTGATCGACGCGCTCGCCCAATTCTGCGTTCAAAGCCTCTAGATTTCTAAATTGGTTGGTATTTTCGATTGCAATCACCGCTTGGGCTGCAAAGGTTTCGACGAGCTTTATCTGATCATCGGTAAAAGGCGCGACTTCGAGCTTGTAGAGGGCAATGACCCCAATCGCCTTGTTTCCTTGCTGTAATGGCACTTGCAAAACTGTGCGCATCCCTTCGAGTTCTAAGGCGACCTTGATCTGGGGGACCTGATCAGACAAGGATTTGGCTTCGCGAAGATCTGGAATATGCAGTACACGCTTTTCTTTTACCGCGCGCACAGCATAGCTTGCTTCATTGTCTAGCCGATGCGGCGTCTTCCTAAGGTGATCAATAAACGCTGACTGCGCTGCGTTGCTCGCTTCGACCACGAGATGTTCGTCATTCTGGTCACGCAGAAGCAGTATTGCGTGCGGCGCTGAGCAAAGCCGCGCCGCGTTTTCCAAGATCGCGCTAAAGACCGGCTGTGCGTCCGAACGGCTTTGACTGATGACGCTCAATACTTCTCCAGTGGCTGCTTCGCGCTCAAGCCGCGTCTTGATCTCGCTAAACTGACGCACGTTTTCGATGGCGATGACGGCTTGTGCAGCAAAGGTTTCTACCAACTCAATTTCATCAGTGGTAAAGGCTTTCACTTCGCGTCGAAATAGTGTGATGCAACCAATTGCTTCGCCATCGAGAATAAGTGGAACGCCTACGATGGTCCGCATGCCTTCCATTTCGACCATCGCGACCCGGCCCGGATCACCATGCCGGTAAAGGTCCGTAACCACCAAATCTTCAACCTCGACGATAGAGGCCGTCCGCATCGATTGGGCCGGGACCAAGTTACTGTCCGAAAAACGGGTTGTCTGTCCTACGCTCAAATGACGCAATTCTTCGCCGTAATGCGCTTCTAGCGTCCAATGACTACGAGTATCATTAAGGACGACCAGATTGGCCGAGGGTGCGTTTGAAAGGCGGGCTGCGTTCTTTACGATCGTTTCGAAAACAGGCGTAGGATCAGTCCGAGAAGCGCTAATCAAGCGCAGAATTTCACGCATAGCCGTCTCACGTTCACGCAAAATCGCAACTTCGGCTTTTACGCTTTCTAAATCGGCAGCCACTGTAACCTCTGATCTCCTCCAACGAAGTCGCTTTCAATCAATAACACATTTTTCGCCACCGCTCGCGCTGCCTAGTTAACATTCGACAGGGTTCGTTTTTCTTACTTTGCCTGCCGTCCACGGCGATGCTCTGGAAGGCAAGTTTTTGCAAGCCTCAGCTTTTGCAAAACACAGTAGTGAAAGTCTGCTATGGGCTGCGACAGGCCAATTATGATCACTGCTGAGAAAAGCAACACGAGCCCCAAAGCGGCCATTTATCTTTTTGTTAGTAGAGTCGTTTTTTGGGAGTAAACTGGAGGCGGGGGCTTAACTCAATGCAACGCCGGATAGCTGCGATATTGGCCGCCGATATGGTGGGTTACAGCAAGCTCGTCGAACTGGACGAGGTCGGTACTGTCGAGCGTCAGAAACGTCATCGGCTCGAGTTGATTGACCCGCTTTTTGACAGTTTCAACGGAACAATAATCAAGCTGACTGGCGATGGGCTGATCGCCGAATTCGGATCTGTTGTGGAAGCACTACAGTGCGCTGTCGCAGTTCAAAAAGAAATGGAACAACGCGAAGCCGGTCAATCAGATACTTTCAAAATTCAATACCGCATTGCCATACACCTAGGTGACGTGATCTTCGATGAAGGCGACGTTTATGGTGATGGTGTGAATATCGCGGCCCGCTTGGAAAGTTTGGCGAAACCCGGAGGCGTGGTCATATCGGGCCAAGCGTACGATATGCTCAAGGCACAAGTTGAGGTCGGCTACGTTCCGTTGGGGGAACAATGCCTTAAGAACATCGCAGAACCAGTACGCGTTTATCAGGTTGTCGCGCAAGGGCAGACCGTTACAAAAACCAGTATTGGAAAAAAGCGTCGATACCTATCAATTGCTCTTGCCGTGTTGGTAGCAGCGGCAGTTGGTCTGTTTTCATGGACTTTAAAACACAACTCCCATTCCGGTGCTTCTCTCGACGGAAAACCCAGCATAGCGGTTATGCAGTTTGAGGATTTGAGCACAGGTGAAGACAAAGGATATTTTTCAGATGCGATTGCTGAAGGCATTATAACGGAGCTTGCCCGCAACCGACTGATCGCCGTCACGTCAAGCAACTCTAGTTTTCGGTTAAGCAACCAAGACGTGGATACTCGGCAGATAGGGAACGAACTGGGCGTTCACTACATCCTTGAGGGGACCCAACAAAAGAACAATGAGAAGCTTAGAGTGTCAGTACAACTTGTCGATGCCGCAAGCGGAACACACTTATGGGCACACACTTACGATCAGCAAGTCGGCGATCTTTTCAGGGTACAAGATGCCATAATTAAGACTGTTGCAGACCGGATCGGAACACGGATTGAGCGACCCGTTCCGGGCGCAGATCCAGATAAGGTCACTGCGCTTCACCTGTACTTGCAAGCTGAAGAGATTATTCGGAAGGATTTTGACGAAGATATACACGCACACATTAGGGGGCTTTATCAGCAGGCTATCGAGGTCGATCCGGACGCTCAATACGGCTATATAGGTCTTGCCCATAACAACTTGGCTGCGGCCAATTTCGGCTGGCTTGAAATAACCAAAGATGAAGCACTTGAACGCGGGTTTGTCGCGGCGAAAAAGGCGTTGAATATAGCGCCGGATGACGCAGAGGTTCACGTTGCACTGGCTCGCCTTTATGCTGAGAGCGGTGAAAACGTCAAAGCCATGGCAGCCTTCGACAAAGCTATTCAACTAAACCCGAGCTCGTCTGATTACCTAATTTGGAGCACCGACTCTCTGTTATACACAGGCGATTATGCAAAAGCATTTGAGCGACTTGAAAAGGCGAAGGGCATCGATCCATTCATCGGGCACAGATATCATTGGAAAATGGCTTGGGCATTATGGGAAGTTGACGATTGTGAAGGCGCTCTTGCTTCGTTGTTGAAGATGGGAAAATTGCGTCCAAGCGCCCACCGGATGCTTGCCGGGATTTATGCTTGCCTTGGGGAAACGAAAAAAGCTCAGGACGCATATAAGGTTTATTACGATCAGGCTTACGAACCAACGATCCCGGAACAGCGTGATCTGTGGAAAGACATTTGGACTGCACCAGGAAGTCTCGAACGTTGGTTGGATCATATGCGTATCGCAGGCATGAAAGACTGAAATTGAATTTAGCAATGAGGCGACTTTGTCCCAATGGCGTACATGTGGAGTACTAGTTGCATTGCTCGTTTGGATATACGTTGACGTCAGAAGCTGATTTTCGAAACATGAGTTCAACCACTGGAAATTACTCGCTTTTGCCCTTCTTCACCAACTGCGCGGCAAAAGACACCCCGGTCCCCGGACCGGCATAAGTGACCATGATCACGTCATCCAGATAGACGCCATTGAATATCCCTGCGGATACGTCATCGCCCGATATCCCGGCTTCGGCCAGAACAAAGCGGGTGGGGTCGTCCAGGGAAAACGCGCCCATCGCCTCTTCCACGATCCAGTCGGTGTCACCGATCCGCCGCCAGCGGTTGGTGGCGGTGATCAGGTTGCCGTCCAGCTTGGTGATCTCCAGTTCCATCTCGGTTTTCAACAGCCCCTTTTCGTGGTTCGGATTCGATTTGGCGAAACCCACCAGATAAGTGCCGTGCCAGGTGCCAACGATCTGAGGGAAGCCGCTGCCGGTTTCCGCCATGGCTGGGGATGCGATCGTCAGAACAAAGATTGCAGCCAAGTTGCGAACAAAGTTGAGTAGCATAAATCAATCTCCTGCATAGGGTGAATGCAGGCTACCCCAGATCGGGAAATTGGCAAACAAAGGCCATCAAACAAAAAAACCGGCGCGGTGGGCGCCGGTTTTCTTAAGTTTGAGACGTTGATTTAGCCGAACACGCGGCCCAGAGCGCCGTCGACCGCGTCGGTGATCTGGTCGATGTCATCAGCCGTCGCAATCAGCGCAGGCGAGAAGCACAGCGTGTTGTTGCGGCTGGGGATCGAGCGGTTGGTGGCACCGATGATCACACCTTGCGCCATGCAGTCAGCTACGACCGCCTGAACCCTTTTCTCGTCCATCGGCTCTTTGGTGTCGCGGTCCGCGACCAGTTCAGCGCCCAGGAACAGGCCCTTTCCGCGCACGTCGCCGATGACATTGTGTTTCTCCATCAGCGCCTGCAGGTTGCCCATCATGCGGTCGCCCATATCGGTGCAGTTCTGCAGCAGGTCTTCGTCCTGAATGATGCGCATGTTCTCGATCGCTGCCGCTGGACCAGCCGTACAGCCGCCAAAGGTCGAGATGTCGCGGAAATAGTTCATCGGGTCCGCGGCATCGTCTTTGAACATCTCAAAGACTTCCTCGGTGGTGACCATGCAGGCAATCGCCGCATAGCCCGAGGCCACGCCTTTGGCCATGGTCACGAAGTCCGGCTTGACGCCGTATTGCTGGTACCCGAACCATGTGCCAGTCCGGCCAACACCGCAGACAACTTCGTCGATATGCAACAGCACGTCATATTTCTTGCAGATTTCCTGAACGCGCTGCCAGTATCCCTCGGGCGCTTCGATCACGCCGCCGCCTGCGGTGACGGGCTCAAGGCACAGGGCACCCACGGTGTCGGGGCCTTCGCGCAGGATCACCTCTTCGATCTGATCCGCAGCCCATTCGCCAAAGTTCTCAACCGGGGCGCCGTCCAGTTCGTGCTTGCGGTACTCCATGCAGTGCGGCACGCGCACGAAATCGGGCGCAAAGGGGCCGTACTGAGCGGTGCGCTCATCCTGACCACCGGCCGACATGGTTGCCAGGGTCGAGCCGTGATAGTCGCGGTCGCGGTACAGGATTTTGGTCTTCTTGCCGCCATAGCGCTTGTGCGCGATCTGACGGACCATCTTGAACGCCTTCTCGTTCGCCTCAGAACCTGAGTTGGTGTAATAAACACGGCTCATGCCTGGCATTTTGTCGATCAGCATCTCAGCAAAGATCGAACCGGGGATCGAGCCTGCGGTATTGGCGAAATAGCACAGCTTCATCAGCTGGTCATAAACCGCCTTACAGATCGATTCGCGGCCATAGCCGACGTTGACGGTCCAGACTCCACCGGACACGGCGTCCAGATGCTCTTTGCCGTTCTGGTCCCAGACGCGCATGCCTTTGCCTTCGACAATGATGCGCGGATCATTGGTTTCAAAGGGTTTATGCTGCAGCAGGTGGTGCCAGATATGGGCGCGGTCGGCTTCGACGACGCGGGAAAGATCGTTTTCGTTGAACGTGCCGTCCATGACATGTCCTTTCAGTAAGGTGCGGTGCGCGGAATGCGGGATCGACCCCGATCCGGCAGATGTTTGCGATGGCTCAGATCACCGCGAATGGCCTGTCGGAGATAGGGCCAGATTGCATCATCCCGTATAACCAGTCCATCCCTGCGCCGTATTTCTACGGATTTGTCAGATGGGATTCTTTGTGATCAAGTCGCGCAAAACGCGATTGGGAGGATCAGCGGATGGGAGCCACACAGATTTACGAGCGTCATCTGGACAAATGCCGGGCGAATTACACGCCCCTGTCCCCGCTGAGCTTTATCGAACGCACAGCGCAGGTGTACCCGGACTACCCCTCGGTCGTGTACGGAGAGCGCCGGTACAACTGGGCCGAAACCTATACGCGCTGCCGCCGTCTGGCGAGTGCGCTGGCGGGGCGCGGGATCGGGCGCGGCGATACAGTCTCGATCATCGCTGCCAATATCCCCGAGATGTATGAGGCGCATTTTGGTGTGCCCATGGCCGGGGCCGTTCTGAATGCAATTAATACCCGGCTGGACGCGCCAATCATTGCCTTTATCCTGAACCACGCGGAATCCAGGGTGCTGCTGGTCGATCCCGAGTTTTCAAGCGTGGTGAAAGAGGCGCTGAAAGAGGTCGATCATGACCTTCTGATCATCGACATCGAGGATGCCAGCTTTGACGGTGGTGAACAGCTGGGTAGCCTGACCTATGATGCCCTGTTGGCTGAGGGCGACCCGGAATTCGCATGGTCTTTGCCGCAGGACGAATGGGATGCGATCACGCTGAACTATACTTCGGGCACCACAGGCAACCCGAAAGGCGTGGTCTATCACCACCGCGGCGCGGCGTTGAACGCGCAGTCGGACTTGTTGGACTGGGATATGCCCAAGCACGCAGTCTATTTGTGGACGTTGCCGATGTTCCACTGCAACGGCTGGTGTTTCCCTTGGGCAATGGCGGCCAATGCAGGCGTCTCGGTCTGTCTGCGCGCGGTGAGGGCCGAGCCGATCTATGCGGCCTTCCGGGATGAAAAAGTCACCCATTTCTGCGGTGCGCCAATCGTTTTGAATATGCTGGCCCATGCGCCGGATGAACTGAAAGACTTCGACCATCAGATCAAGGTAATGACTGCCGGGGCCCCGCCACCTGCCGCCGTGATTGAAGCCATGGAGGCAATGGGCGTCGAGGTGACTCATGTCTATGGCCTGACCGAGACGTATGGCCCGTCGGTGGTGTGCGCCTGGAAAGAAGAATGGAACACCAAGGGCGCGGAGGAACGCGCCTCGCTGAAGGTGCGGCAGGGCGTTCGCTATTCAGCGCTGTCTGGTCTGATGGTGGCCGACCCCGAGACGATGGAACCCGTGCCTGCCGATGGTGAAACAATGGGTGAGATATTCATGCAGGGCAATGTCGTGATGAAGGGATATCTCAAGAACCCCGACGCGACGGACAAGGCGTTTAGTGGCGGTTGGTTTGCCTCGGGCGATCTGGGGGTGATGCATCCCGATGGCTATATCGCGCTCAAGGACCGATCCAAAGACATCATCATCTCGGGTGGCGAGAATATCTCATCCGTCGAGGTCGAGGGCATCCTGTATAAACACCCGGCGGTGATGGAGGCCGCGGTCGTCGCGCGCCCGGACGAGAAATGGGGTGAAACCCCCTGCGCCTTTGTTGAGCTGAAGCCCGACGCCACTGTGACCGAGGCCGAGCTTATCGCCTTCTGCCGGGACAACATGGCCCATTTCAAGGCACCCAAAACAGTGGTGTTCGGGACCCTGCCCAAGACATCAACGGGTAAGGTCCAAAAATTCGTGCTGCGGGATCAGGCGCGGGCTTTGGGTTAGGTTTTCATCCCGTCGAAGATTGACAGGTTGAGCTCCAACAACTCACCCATCCAGACGGCTCGGTCACGGTGATCTTCCAGATGCTGCCCGGTTTCGGGGTGGGTGAAAATGGTCAGCCCCTGCCGGTTCAGCATTAGCCACGGGATCACCTGATCGAACGCGTCAGGCGCAAAGGCTAACTGGCAACTCCAACGGGGATGGGGGCCGACATTCTTGGCGTGCATGCGCCCCATTTCTACGGGAAACAGGCGCGCGGCGTCTTCGCAGACCTGTTGTGCTGTGTCCTGTGTGTCTGCATTGAAATAGACATGAGCGTGATAGCCGGTGATTTCAGGCATGGGGACCTCATCGTTTGGATGCAAGCAGCCTAAGCTGATCCGGTTCCCATTCCTAGCTGCACCCGCACACAAACCCTGTGCGCGGGCCAGGAACTTGGCTAGCCCGATTTCAACGCCGCCGTGTCAACGGCCTGTTTCAGAACGTTGGCATCCCCAATATGGTTGGCCAGCACCAAAACCAGTCGCGCGTTCAAAGCATCGCTGTCGGATTTGTCCAACCCGTCATGGGCTGCCAATAGCCCCGCATAGAACCCATCGGCATCGTCAAGATTGGGGGTGAGGATCAGATCGGCCATCTTGCTTACTCCTTGCCGGTGGCGCGGCGGATCGCCTGCCGGAATGCGTTTTCTTCGAACGTGTCACGCCGTGCGGCGACGTGTTGATCGGGGCGGATCAGGTAAACCGCACTGGGCGCATCACCCAGGTATCGGCGTTTGAGCTCCAGCGTCAGGTCATCCTTGACGGACAGCGCCAGCCTTGTGGCCTCGACCCCGCCTTCCTCGAGTCGATCAGGCGCTTCGGCGTCTATTGTCAGCAGGGTAAACTTGCCCGCCAGTTTGGGCAGCAGGAATTCATCGCCCAAGGGCGCATCTGGGCAGGCTGAACCGGGTCGCGTGACTTCGGGACCGTTCAGCGCATCCGCCGAGCTAAGTGAAGTCCCTTCATAGGTGCAGGGCTGGCTCAGTCGCCCGGAATTGACCAACGGGCGAGCAAACTCATACTGCTCACTGAGGTCCAGAACCGCGTCGCGCAACAGTCGCGACATCTCGGATTTCGGCGTGATGAAATCGGTTGAGCGGCTGGACTTGGTGATATTCTCATCTGCGGCCTGTGTACGCTCGCGGCTGTAGCTGTCCAGCAGCAGCTCGGGCGCTTTACCGTCGATCACCAGTTTCAGCTTCCAACACAGGTTGTCGGCATCCTGCATCCCGGCATTGGCCCCCAGTGCCCCGAACGGGCTGACCTGATGGGCGCTGTCCCCGGCAAAAAGCACACGGCCATAGCGGAACCGTTCCATCCGACGGCACTGGAAAGTATAGATCGATACCCATTCCAGATCGAACTCCACATCCTCGCCCAACATGGCCTTTAGGCGGGGAATGACGTTCTCGGGCCGTTTTTCACGTTCCCTATCGATATCCCAACCCAGTTGCAGATCAATGCGCCAGACATTGTCCGGCTGCTTGTGCAACAAGGCCGATTGCCCACGGTTGAAGGGTGGATCAAACCAGAACCAGCGTTCCGAAGGGAAATCGGCCTCCATGACTACATCGGCGATCAGGAAGTTGTCCTCGAACACGCGACCGTCGAAATCCAGCCCCAGCATCCGCCGCGTCGGCGAGCTGGCTCCGTCACAGGCGATCAGCCATTCGGCTTCGACATTATAGGACCCTTCGGGGGTTTCGACCTCAAGCGTGACATGAGTGTCATGGGTGCCGATGGCCTCGACCTTGTTGCGCCCTCGGATTTCGAGGGGCGCACCGTTGGCCTGCAATTCCCGCACGCGGTCGACCAGCGCGTTTTCAAAGTAGTATTGCTGCAGGTTGATAAAGGCCGGGTTCGCATAGCCCGCGTCGGGCTGCAGGTTGAATTCATAGACCTGACGGTTGTCGAAAAAGACCTTGCCCTTGTCCCATTGCACGCCTTTTTCGACCATCGGACGGCCCGCGCCAAGGCGGTCGGCGATATCGAGCGTGCGTTGCGAAAAACAGATGGCGCGGCTACCGAAGCTGACCTTGTCATTGTCGTCCAACACGACGACTTCAACCCCTTGCTGGGCCAGATCAATCGCGGTGGCCAGCCCGATGGGGCCTGCGCCGATCACGATCACCTTGTGACGAGTAGTTGTGGTCGCATCCTGATCCGGGCTGCGCTGATACGCGTATAGCGGGACTTCGAAAATCTTGTTCATGGGCTCTCCCCCGATGTTCTGGCGCGGATGGCGCGCAAGATCTCAATCTCCGGACGCATCTGACCGAAGGTTTGAACCCATGGTTTCACTTAAAATTCCGGCGTTAAACGATCTGGATCAAATGCGACGGAATGTCCCTAAGTTTGCAGTTCGGCCCACATCTCAAGATCGCGCTGGGCCGTCCAGATGCGCGGGGTGTCAATTCCACGCGCCTCGTCATAAGCGCGCGAGACGTTGAAGGGCAGGCAGTGTTCATAGATTGCGAAGCCGGCGAATTTTGGGTCACATTCGGCGCGCACGGCGTCCCAAGCATCCTTCAGAAACCCTCCGCGCGCGGCAACCTGCGCTGCGGCGCGATAGGTGCTGTCGACGAAATCGCGGGTGTTTTCGATGGCGGCATTCACCATGTCTTGCCCAAGCAGAGCATCACCACGCCCCGGTGCGATGGCCGCAAGGTTGAACCCTTTAATGGCGTCCAGCGTGCGCCCCCAGTCGCTGAAATGACCGTCACCGCAATAGCAGGCCGAGCGGTATTCGACTATATCGCCAGAGAACATCACGTTCTGATCGGGGACGTGAACCACGATGTCTCCTGCCGTGTGAGCGCGGCCCAGATGCATCAAGTCTATCCGTCGCTTGCCCAGAAAGACCGTCATCTTTTCGTGGAAGGTGGTTGTGGGCCAAGTAAGGCCAGGGATGCTTTCATGACCTTCGAACAGCCGAGGGAAGCGTTGGAACTCGCTGTCCCAGTCCTCTTGCCCGCGTTCGGCGACCATGGCGCGCGCTTTGTCCGACATGATGATCTGCTGCGCCCCATAGGCGCTGGCGCCCAGCACCCGGACCGCGTGATAATGGGTCAGGGCAAGATGCGTGATCGGCTTGTCAGTGACGGAACGAACGCAGTCGATCACCTTATGGGCCAGACGCGGTGTGGCCTGCGCTTCGATAATCATCACGCTGTCGTCACCGATGATCACGCCGGAATTCGGGTCTCCTTCGGCCGTGAAGGCATAGAGACCCTCGCCGATCTCGGTGAATGAAATCGTCTTCTCCGAAAGGTCTGATTGTGAAGCGAAAGCCTTGGTCATGTCGGCTCCTTACCCTGCGTAGGGATCTGTCAATGCTGGCAGAACGGTGCCGACGCACTCTCCGAACCCAATGGTGTATCCTTTACCCTTGGCTTCGCCCTTCAGGGTTAGGGTGTCGCCGTCTTCGATGAAGCTCCGCGTCTCGCCACTGTCCAACGTCAATGGCTCCTTGCCGCCCCAGCTTAGCTCCAACAATGATCCACGCTCGGGTTTGGTCGGGCCCGAGATTGTACCCGAACCCAGCAAATCCCCGGTATTCATCGGGCAGCCCGAGGTCGAGTGATGCGCCAGTTGCTGCGCGGCTGAAAAATACATCTGGTTATAATTCGTTCGGGCGATGGTGGTGCCGGGTTTGCCTTTCGGGGCCATCGTGACCTGCAGATCAATGTCATACAGCATCGGGCCGCAATCCTTGAGGTGGTCCAGCAATTCGACCTCGCGCACTGGGGTGTCACAACGGAACGGCTCTAGCGCCGCTTTGGTCACAATCCACGGGCTGATTGAGGTGGCGGTTGCCTTGGACTGGAAGGGGCCAAGGGGCTGATACTCCCATGCCTGTATGTCCCGCGCCGACCAGTCGTTCAGCAGGACATAGCCAAAGATCATTGCGTCCGCCTCTTGCACCGAGACTGGCCCGTCCGAAGGGGTGCCGACGATTGCGCCCATCTCAAGCTCGATATCAAAGCGGCGGCTGGGTAAAAAAGCGGGAAGGTCTTGGTCGGGGGATTTCAGCTGGCCCCAGGGGCGGCGGATGTCGGTGCCGGAAACCACGACAGAAGACGCCCGGCCATTATAGCCAATCGGAAGATGCAACCAGTTCGGCGGCAGAGCGTTCTCTGGGCCTCGGAACATGGTCCCGACGTTTTCCGCATGGTGACGGCCCGAGTAGAAATCGGTGTATTCGCTGACCGCAAAGGGCATGTGCATTTCAGCGTCAGCCTGCGCGACCAGCAGAGGCTCGACGGCGTCCTTTTCCTGCGAGCCTTCGGCCAGCAGGGACGTCAACCGGTTGCGCAGGGCGGCCCAGACGGCAGGGCCTTGTTCCATCAATGGGTTCCAGAAAGGCAGGTCGAACAGAGGCTCATCAATCAGCTTGATCAGCCCCGCGGCCTCGGCGGTGGTGACGTCCAAAATCATGTCGCCGATGGCCACGCCGCAGCGAGGCTCGGACTCTTCGGTCGAAAATACGCCGTAGGGCAGGTTGTTCAACGGAAACGGGTGGGCGGCGTCGTTGGCCGAGGCCACCCAGGATTTCATCAATGGCATCAGTTGTCCTTTTTATTGCGCGTCCCGCAGGGATTTCAGCCCTAACAGCAGCGCCGCCAAAATCATGAATGCGCCACCGGTGCGATCCAGCCACAGCCGCGCCGATCCCTTGAGCCGACTGGCCAGCCAACTGGCGCTGCCGCCGTAGGCGGTCAGGAACAGCCCGTCCATGATCAGATAGGTAGCCGAGAGGATGGCGAATTGCGGCCAGAAGGGCAGCGCGCCGTCAATGAACAGGGGGAACAGGGCGGCAAAGAACACGACGGCCTTTGGATTGGCGGCAGAGGTGATAAAGCCTTGCATCCACAGCGCCTTGCGACTGGCGCGTAGGGCGGATTGCGTCGTCTTGCGTTCCGCTTTTACGATCATTTTCACCCCAAGGTACACGAGATACGCCACGCCCAGCCACTTGATCACGGCTAGGGCCGTTCCCGAGGCCGCGATGATCGCCGCCAGACCCAGACCGGCAGCCAGCATTTGCAGTAGATTGGCCGTCAAATCTCCGGCGGCGGTGAACAACCCGCGCCTCAACCCGTTGGTTGCCGAGTTGGACAGCATCAGCAATTGGCTGGGGCCGGGCGTGCTCATCAGCAGCAGGACCGTGGCGACATAGGTGATCCAGATATCAAAGCTCATTGCGACCTCACTTTTTGCCGGGGGTTCCGTCGAACTTTTTCTCAAGCGAGGTCCAGCAGTCAATGTAGTCGTCCTGCAAGGGCGCCTCGTTGGCTGCAAAAGGCGTCAGATGCTGCGGGAAACGGGTTTCGAACATGAAGGACATGGTGTTATCCAGTTTGTCCGGCCCAAGATTGGCGTTCGAAGCCTTGTCGAATGCCTCGCGGTCCGGCCCGTGGGGCAGCATCATATTGTGCAGGCTCATGCCACCCGGAACGAAGCCCTGCGGTTTGGCATCGTACTGGCCGTAAATGTTACCCATCAGTTCGGACATGATGTTCTTGTGATACCACGGTGGGCGGAAAGTATCCTCGGCCACCATCCAGCGTTCGCGGAACAGCACAAAGTCGATATTGGCCGTACCCGGTTGCCCAGACGGTGCGGTCAGTACGGTAAAGATCGACGGGTCGGGGTGGTCGAACAGGATCGCGCCAACGGGGCAATAGGTGCGCAGATCGTATTTGTAAGGGGCATAGTTCCCGTGCCATGCCACCACGTCCAGCGGGCTCTGACCGATCTTGGTTGTGTGAAACTGCCCACACCATTTGACGGTAACGGTCGAGGGCACCTCGCGGTCCTCAAACGCGGCGACCGGAGCTTTGAAGTCGCGCGGATTGGCCATGCAATTGGCGCCGATCGGGCCGCGCCCCGGCAGTTCGAATTTCTGACCGTAATTCTCGCAGACGAACCCACGCGCAGGGCCTTCAAGCACTTCAACACGATACAGCAGTCCGCGCGGCAGGATCGCGATTTCCTTCGGCTCAAGGTCGATGATCCCCAACTCGGTCGCAAAGCGCAGGCGGCCTTCCTGCGGCACCACCAGCATCTCGGAATCGGCCGAATAGAAATAGGCGTCCACCATCGACTCGGTGACCAAATAGATATGGCTGGCCATGCCCACCTGCGTGTTCACGTCGCCTGCCGTGGTCATCGTCCGCATACCGGTTAGCCATGTCAGCCCCTCGTCGGAATGGGGCACCGCGTCCCAGCGGTACTGGCCCAGGCTGATGACGTCAGGGTCAACGCAAGGCGCAGATTTCCAATAGGGCAGGTCGGTTTTTTCATAACGGTGCGAATGCTTGACCGAGGGGCGAATGCGATAGCACCACGTCCGTTCGGGCGGGTTCGCGGTGAAGGCGGTGCCGCTGAGTTGTTCTCCATACAGGCCATAGTTACAGCGCTGCGGGCTGTTCATGCCCTGCGGCAGCGCGCCGGGCAGGGCCTCGGTTTCGAAATCATTGCCAAAGCCGGGCATGTAGCCCTCGTGCGTGCCAAGGGGGCTGCTGGCTTGCGTCATTTCATGCGGATCAGTCGGACGGTTCATCCTGTTTTCCTCCGTTTGCTACTTGAGGAGTAATAGTTGGTTTTGTAACTAACAAGCATGACAGAGGATGATTTAGACGGAAGTGAAGGCTTCGATCTGCGTGGATTCCTGCCCTACCTGCTGAACCGTGCGGCCGAGGAAAGCTCGTTGGAGTTCCAGCAAATCTACAAGGATCGCTATGGGATGCTGCGCACCGAATGGCGGGTTTTGTTCCATTTGGGCACCTACGGCGAGATGACCGCAAAACAGATCGGGGACCGCGCCCGGTTGCACAAAACCAAGATCAGCCGAGCCGTTCACCGGCTGGAGACACGTCGGTATCTTGTGCGTAAACGCAGTGAATCAGATCGCAGGGTCGAGAACCTGACGCTGACTTCTTTGGGGCAATCTGTCTTACGCGAATTGCATGGGATAGCACAGCAATACGATGCGCGACTGGCGGTTCAGTTCAACGCAGATGAGGTAGAGCTGTTGCGCAAAATGCTACGGCGACTGGCGCATATGGGGTGAACACTGGTAATCCCAGCAGTCCGCCCCCAGATGACAACCAGAGCGGACACTGGAATAATAATAAAATGACGACTCCGAACGCCGAAACGGCGAAATCGACCGACCTCATCAACTGGCTGGTCACACGTGGCCTGGAAGGTGCCCCGAAAGAGGACCTGCTGGACGGATATTGCAACAAACTGTTGGAACTGGGCGTTCCCCTGATGCGCTTTCATGCGGCCCAGTCGGCACTGCACCCGGTTTACGGCGGTACGGGTTTCAGTTGGTATGAAGGCAAGGGCGGTGCATCCGAGACCTTTGAGTATTCCGAGGAGCCCAGCGAACAGTGGCGACAAAGCCCGCTGTTTGCCATCCTCAATGATGAGGTAGAGGAGATACGTGAACGTCTGGTCGATCAGAATGAAGCCAGCCGCTTTCCTTTGCTGAACGACCTGCGCCAGATCGGGGCCACTGACTATTATGCGACAGGGGTCAGTTTTGATGTCCCTACCCACAACGCGCCAAGGGACGCCAAGCAAGCTGTGGACGGAGTCCTGATGTCATGGACCTCGAACGCACCCGAAGGGTTCCAAGACAGGGATCTGGACCTGATCAACACGGCGCTGCCGCATCTTGGGTTGGCGCTGAAATCCGCCGCAAGTGCGCGGGTTTCAAAGGACCTGATGCGGGTCTATCTGGGTCGTGACGCAGGGCGGCGTGTATTGTCGGGGGAAATCCGGCGCGGCTCGCTCCAGCAGATCGACGCTGTGATCTGGAATTTTGATCTGGAGGGCTTCACCAGCCTGTCCGAGGAATTGCCAGGTAATGAGATCATCGACATGCTGAACGACTATTTGGCGGTCGCCGTTGGTGTCGTGCATGACAATCGCGGCAACATCCTGAAATTTATGGGCGACGGCTTGATGGCGATGTTCGATGTCGGAGAGATCGACGAAGATGCCCGCGCCGCTCTGAAGGCCGTGCCGATGCTGCAAGAGCGGATGGATGCGCTGAACGCGCGCAGAATGGCCGATGGTCTGCCAGTTGCCAGCTTCACCCTTGCCCTGCACGCAGGAGAAATCCTGTATGGCAATATCGGGTCTGAGACCCGGCTGGATTTCACCGTGATTGGTCCGGCCGTGAACCAAACGGCCCGGATAGCCGGGATGCATCGGTCACTTGGGCAGAGTATTCTGATTTCAGATGACGTGGCGCGTGCAGCAGAGCCTTGCGGTCAGGATCTGATCTCGGTCGGGCGTTACATGCTGCGGGGCGTGGCTGAACCGAAAGAGCTCTTTACGATTTACAAAACCGTGTCATAGCGGGGCGCTCGAGTTCGACGTGCAAAGAGCGCAGCGGCAGTGTGTTGCCCTTGTGGATCCAGCTGACCTGAACCCCGATCAACTGTCTGTTTCTGAAAGGTTTTGACGGATCGGAGATCTGTTGTATGATCCCTGCCTGCGTTCAGGGACCGTTATGATTAATCGGTGGCACAAGTAAGGAGTCGGGGGGCTGTGCAGTTTGATACTCTTTTCGACTCGTTTGTGGTGATGCTGGCTTTGGTCGGATCGGCGGTTTGGTTCCGGCACAGAAATGTCATTCAAAATCGAGAGCAAGGCGTATTTGCACGTCTGGTGACTGATTTTGCCCTTCCGGCTTTAATCTTTGCCAACCTCAGCACTGAACCTTTCCGGATACAAGATTTCGAACTGGCGCTGGTTCTGTTCCTGTCCATATCTGTGGTTATGATTGCGGCTTGGTTGGCCGGGCGCTGGATGCGGTTGGACCGGCCGGTTCTAGGCTCGGTGATCCTTGTGTCCGGGGTCGGCAGCACCTCGACGCTGGGCTATTCGCTGCTTCAGAACATCTATGGCGACAACGCCGAAATAATGAGCCAGCTTGTCGTAATGGGAGAGGTTGGGGTGATCCTTCCTCTGTTTACCGTCGGTGTCGCCATTGCCAGCTATTTCGGAGAAAACGAAGGCGAAGGCCCAACGATCAGCGACGCGTTCTTTACGTTTCTGCGGTCCCCAATCTTTCTGGCCTTCGCGCTGGGGGTTCTGGCCTCGGCCATCGAGTTGCCGCAGGACATCAGAGCAGTGGCGCTTTTGGAAGATTTTCTCGGGATTGCCAGCGCGTCCCTGACCTTTCTTGTTGCCTTTACCATTGGCCTGATGCTGCGACCGATTGCATTTGGACAGTTGGCCGGATTGGTCGCACTGGTCTGTGCGCTGAAGCTAATCCTCGAACCTTTGGTTGCGGGGACATTTGCATTTTTGTTCGGATTGCCTGATTTCCAGCACGACATCCTGGTCGTCGAAGCCGCAATGCCGTCCGGGGCGTTGGCGGCCGTGATCGCCGCACGATACGGGTGCGACTCGGCGATTGCGTCCGCCCTGCTAATCTCTACGTTCCTGCTCAGCCTGTTTGCGCTGCCGCTGATCGGGTATCTGGCGCTGTAACCCGCGTTGGAACGGTCCGTTAGAAATCAATCTCGACGCC
The DNA here is from genome assembly GCF_056542865.1 of Ruegeria sp. AA6. Classification (NCBI taxonomy): domain Bacteria; kingdom Pseudomonadati; phylum Pseudomonadota; class Alphaproteobacteria; order Rhodobacterales; family Roseobacteraceae; genus Ruegeria; species Ruegeria sp. AA6. The sequence goes on along the minus strand of NZ_JBQGAN010000013.1, from coordinate 78,954 downwards.
GGGCAGGTTCAGCTCTTTCATCATATCGCGCAGCTCTTGCCGCGCTGCGATGTTCGAGATGTTCAGCTGTTTGACCCCGATATCCTTGAGGTCCAGCAGGGTCAGACCACGTGGGAATAGTTCGCGGAAGATGACACGTTCGGAAAAGCCCGCTGCGACGCGGAAGCCGATGCGCTGCGACAGCATCTCGATCGCGCGCTGCATTTTTTCTTTGTTGACCATGCGTTGGGTGCCGACGCGGTTGCGAACGACGACCCAGTCGATAGGCTTCAGTCCGGCCTGCGCCCGCAGCTGGCGCGCGTTCCACACCATTTCGGAATAGACCGAGGGGCCCAGGATTTTCTCACCCTTGGAATCGATGCGCGCCAAGAGGTCAAAGTCGATGAAACTATCGTTCAGCGGCGTAACCAGAGTATCGGCCAAAGAATGCGCCACTTGGCTCAGACGTGTGTGAGAGCCAGGACAGTCGATCAAAATAAAGTCGCTGTCACTTTCCAGCTCGGACACGGCGGCAGACAGACGATGATCATAGATGTTTTCGCCGGGTTTCAGCTTGGTCGCGTCAATTTCGGGCAGGTCATGGTGGCGGGGGCTGGGCAGGTCCAGATCCGCGTTTTTCATGAAATTTTCGCGGTTTTCGAAATAGCGGCCAAGGCTACGCTGCCGCAGGTCCAGATCCAGCGTGCTGACCTTGTGGCCCAGCCGTGCCAGCGCTGTGGCCACATGCATCGACACGGTCGATTTGCCTGCGCCGCCCTTCTCGTTCCCCACTACGATGATGTGTGCCATGCCTGTATTCCCATGTCCCGCCGTGCTTGCCTACACGTTGTTGCGACCCACTATATGTTGTGTAAAGCTCAAAGGGAAGAACCCCAAGCATAGTTGGGGTGCGATAATAGACTCTAATTTGGAAAACTCTGGCTTAGGGGCAGGTTATGCTGCGTACTTGCCAAAGGCACGACCCTGTTTCACTGTCAGAAGCAGGAAAATGCGAGTAGGGCCAGCCGTTGGAGCACCTTTTTCTGAACGTTCTGAACGTGGTCCTGCCCGTGTTGATCTGCGCCGGAATCGGGTATTGTCTGGCTGTGATCAGGGCACCTTTCGACAACAAGGTGATCGGTGGGATCGTCTCACGGGTCGGGTACCCCACATTGATCGTCTCACACTTGTCCACCACCAAAATTGCAGTTGGCACCTTTTTGGATGTGATGGCTGCGGCGACGTTGGCGATTGCCGGATTCGGCTTGTTGGGTTTCGTCGCACTAAAGGCGATGCGTCTGCCGGTCCGTGCGTTTCTGACGCCGTTGATGCACGGCAATGTGGGCAATGTTGGGCTGCCGATCGCCTTGCTGGCGCTGGGTGACGTCGGGATGGCCTATACGATGGCGTTTGTTGTCGTTGTGCTGATCAGCATCTTCACTGTCGGTATGTGGATTCCGGCCGGAGAATTCTCGCCCAGAAAACTTGCAACATCGCCGATCATCTATGCGGTGATCCTGTCCCTTGTCCTGATGGCGACGGGCTACAGCCTGCCACAGCCGGTAGCTAAGTCGTTTGACATTCTGGGCGGCCTGTCGATCCCTTTGATGCTGCTGACGTTGGGCCATACTCTTGCGGGTTTACGGATAAAAAGCATCGGTCGGGCCGTGATGTTGACCATACTTCACCTGATTATGGCTGTCGTGATCGCCAGCGCATTAGTCTGGGGGTTCGGTTTTACAGGCGCCGAGCGGGGAGCGGTAATCCTGTGTTGCCTGATGCCTTCTTCGGTAGCGACCTATCTATTCATCGACCAACACGTGCCGGAATACGGGTCGGACGTTGCGGGGTTCATCCTTGTGTCCACGCTGGCGACAATCATCGTATTGCCGATCGCGTTGTCTTATTGGATCTGACGCTGCCCTATGCGTAGAAGAAAAAATCGCTTAACTTCTGATAAGTTAAGCTGAACAGGCATAGATGCGAGGCAGTGAGATGAGCGACCCAAGCGCAGCGGAACCTACGCCAAAAGGGCGCGCGCGTATCGTGCTTGCAATGACGGCAATCTGCATGATGGTCGTGGGGTTCAATACAACCGCTGTGACCACTGTGCTGCCCCACCTGAAGGCCGAATTCGATCTGACCCCATCCGGGCTGCAATGGGTGATGGCAACTTATACGGTGGCCAGCGCCACGCTTGTCACCATCGTCAGTCGTTTGGGCGACATCACCGGCAAGATGGGGGTATTCTTCTTTGGCATGATCGTCTTCGCCATCGGGTCGGCCTCGGTCCTGTTTGCACAGGATGGGGCGATGCTGCTGTTCGGTCGTGGCGCTCAAGGGGCCGGGGCGGCGGCGCTGTTCGGAACGTCCTTGTCCCTGTTGACCGCGGCCACGCCTGAGGAACAGCGCGCCAGCGTAACCGGTATCTGGGGCGCTGTCGTTGGGCTGGCGATCGGCGTCGGCCCCATCGTCGGCGGTGCGCTTGGTCACTATGTCAGCTGGCGGGCGGTGTTCGCAGTCGACTTGGTGCTGCTGGCTGTGGCCTTTTTCATCGGGTTGCACGTCAGCAAACGGAAATATGTGCCGGACACGCGTCTTGCTGGGGCGAAGTTTGACTATCCGGGCGCGGTTGCCATCCTTTTCTTTTTGGGGCCGTTGTCCTTTGCGCTTAGCAATGGCGAAAGCGGCGGGTGGACCTCGCCCCTGACGCTGGTCCCACTGGCGGTGGCAGCGATAGCAACCGTTGCGCTGGTGATCGTCTCACGCCGCAGCGATGACCCCCTGATCGAGTTGCGATACTTCCGCCATCCACGCTATTTCATGGCTGCGGCTGGTATGTTTTGCACCGGTTTCACGCTGTTCTGTTTCTTCGTCTATTTCAACACCTTCGTCCAATCGCCGGATGCCTTCGGGTATACGTCCATCGGCGCGGGACTGGCGATCATGCCGCTCAGCCTCAGCATGTTTGTTATCTCTGTCACCGCGCCGCGCTTTCTGGCACCTTACAGCTTTCAATGGCCGGTTGCGATTGGCCTTGGCGGGATGGCCTGTGGCTTCCTTTTGCTGATGACCACAAGCAATACGACACAATTTGCCGAGATTTGGTGGAAGCTGGTCATTGTCGGGATTGGCATGGGGATTTGTTTCTCGTTGCTACCCCGCCTTGGTTTGCGCCTGCTGCCCGAGGAACACGTGGGGCAGGGATCAGGCGTCATCAATGCCTGCCTCTATTTCGGAGCTACGCTTGGTGCCGTTGTCGGAGGCTTGGCCGAGTCTATCACCACCCGCCGCGGTCTGTCCGAGGTGATCGACGCGCTGCCCGCCGGATCAACCCAGCGCGAGGATCTGGCCCATGCGCTGACCCACGGCACGCCCAGCCAGATTCAGCAGTTGATTGTAGAGATGGACCCAACAGCCAGCGCGGCTCTGGCCAAAGCTTTGCGAGACCTCCAGGACAACGCATTTGACAGCGCAATGGTGGTCGCCGCGATTGCGGCGATGATTGGAATGGCGCTGGCACTGATGTTGCTACGCGGGCCGGTTCCGCCGGTTCACAGCGCGGCGGAGCTCACCCGCAAGCCTCGCTAGGTGGCGTTCTAAAACTAGCCCCCAAGATAGACCTTGTCTTTGGGGCGATAGAACACTTTTTGATCGTGCAGCTTACCCAGAAGATCATGAATGCGCCGCAGAGTGTCTTCGCGGTCCGTCTTGCCGTCTTCCTCCTCATTCAGTGCCGCCTGCGACAGCGCGGCGACCGACCCACGCAACGCCGTTTCGATCAGGTCCATATCCTCGACCGAAAGCTCGATCATGTCGTTATACTGGGGCATTGTCTGCGTCTCCGTGGGTTCTAAAGCAACGTTTCGAGCTAGTGTAACACTTGCTGGCCTAACCCGGTATCACCCTGTGTCGCAGCCTAAAAAAGCAATTTCGCTTTTGGTAAGCAAAAGAAAAAGGCCGCCCCGAAGGACGGCCTTTCGCACTCGAACCGAAGTCAGGCTCAGAAGCCCAGACCTTCGTATTTCTTTTTGAACTTCGACACGCGGCCGCCGGCGTCCATCAGGCGCGACGAACCACCGGTCCACGCGGGGTGCGAGGAGGGGTCGATTTCCAGAGCCAGCTGGTCGCCCTCGGCGCCCCAGGTGGATTTCATCTGAACCACGGTGCCATCGGTCATTTTGACGTTGATGACGTGATAATCGGGATGGATGTCTTTTTTCATCTTTCCGCTCCTTACGCCTCGGCGCCAGCCTTGGGCTTGTAGTTGGTGACTTCGGCGATACGCGCGGATTTACCACGGCGCGAGCGCAGGTAGTACAGCTTGGCGCGGCGAACGCGGCCACGGCGGACTACGGTGATGCTGTCGATGTTGGTCGAATGCAGCGGGAACACACGCTCCACGCCTTCGCCAAACGAGATTTTGCGGACGGTGAACGAACCGGCGATGCCGCTGCCACCTTTGCGCGCGATGCAGACGCCTTCGTAGTTCTGCACACGGGTGCGCGACCCTTCGGTCACTTTAAAGCCGACACGGATAGTGTCACCGGCTTTGAAATCGGGAATGTCTTTCCCCAGGGCGGCAATCTGTTCCGCCTCAAGCTGTGCGATCAGGTCCATCGCAGTTACTCCTATCTGCTCGTGGTTTGTCCACGAAGTTAAGCACGGCCTGAGAGCTCTTGGTCTTCACCGGGTCCTGCGTACAGCCCGCCAGAGGTCAGATCGAATGTTCCTTGTGTCTGGTCCGCTTTGCCGCGCCGTGGCAGAAGAAAGCCGGGCGTCACGACATGATTCAAACCAAAAACACCGGAGACGCGCAGTTGCGGCACCGGATTGCGCTGCTTTAAGGGGTTTGCAGACAGGGATCAAGTCAAAATCGCCATAATTTCAAAGCCGGGCGGTGGGTTTTCGCCGCTCAAAAACTGCACCGTTGCCTTGTGACAGGGATCAGGCATTCTGGAGGGAATTATAAGAGCAGAAATTTAATACAGGAATGGATCATGCGTATAGCGTTGATGCTGGCCGTCACGGCATTTACGACCCTGTCCTGCGGTCGCAGTACCCCACCTCCGCAACAGGTCGCGGCCAAGGCTTTTCTGGGCACCACCTCGCCGTCGGTCATCTACCCTGCCTTTGGCGACGCCGATCCGCATGACTGGGATGGACGGCATCCCGGTCACTATCCGGTGCATGGGTTGGACGTATCGCGCTGGCAGGGGCCAATCGACTGGCACAGGGCCAAGGCGTCCGGCGTCAGTTTCGTGTTCATCAAAGCGACCGAAGGCGGCGATGTGTTCGATCCCATGTTTGACGATCACCGACGCGGGGCGCAGGCGGCGGGTGTGCCGTGGGGGGCATATCACTATTACTATTTCTGCCGCCCGGCACATGAACAGGCGCGGTGGTTCATCAAAAATGTCCCCAAGGGGGCCGACCTGCCACATGTGTTGGACATGGAATGGACCCCGCATTCCCGGACGTGCAGGTTGCGTCCCGATGGCGCCACTGTCCGGGCCGAGGCCAAACGGTTTCTCGACATACTCGAGCGTCACTACGGACGCCGCCCGATTGTCTACACGACCGTGGATTTCCACGGGGACACCGATATCGGACGTTTGCGCGGAACCGAATTTTGGCTGAGGTCCGTTGCCGGGCATCCACACAAAGTCTATTCCAAAGCGTCCTGGCGGTTCTGGCAATATACCGGCACCGGGCTTGTGCCGGGCGTGCAGGGTAAAGTGGATATCAACACGTTCAACGGCCACCCCGAGACCTGGGCGCGCTGGAAAGAGGGTTAATCCTGCGTCTTTTTGTAGTTGTCCCACAGATCGGGCCGCCGTTCGCGAGTGATCTGTTCCGACATCTCATGTCGCCAGTCAGCGATACGCCCGTGGTGGCCGGACATCAGGATGTCGGGGATCTTGCGCCCTTTCCATTCTGCGGGTCGGGTGTATTGCGGATGCTCCAGCAGGCCCGAGGAAAAGCTTTCCTCCTCGGCCGACGCCTGATTGCCCAGCACGCCGGGGATCAACCGCACCGTCGCGTCGATCAGCGCCTGTGCAGCGATCTCGCCACCAGTCATGACGAAATCACCAAGGCTGACTTCCTGTACGCCGTAATGTTCCAGCACTCGTTCATCGACCCCTTCGAAGCGGCCACACATCAGGGTCATGCCGTCGCAACGGGCTAGGTTTTGCATCATGCGCTGATCCATCCGGCGGCCACGAGGGCTGAGGTAGATCAGCGGCCAGTTGCCCTGAATACCCGACATCGTGTGTTCGATCGCCTCGCCCAGCACATCGGCGCGCAGCACCATACCTGCGCCGCCACCTGCCGGTGTGTCATCCACATTGCGGTGCTTGCCGACACCGAACTGGCGCAGATCGACGGTTTCCAGTTGCCACAGCCCTTCCTGCAGAGCTTTGCCGGTTAGGCTTTCTCCCAGCACACCGGGAAAGGCCGAGGGGAAAAGGGTGATGATCCTGGCTTTCCATACACCGTGCAGGTCCGGCGTGGGGGTCATCAGCTCACGCGGTTTCACAGTCGGGCGGATCGCTTTACGGCCGTGGGATTTGCTGGGTTTGTCTGTCATGTCGTGCCGGTCAAAGCGCCTTTCGCGCGTTCAATAATCGCCGTCTTTTGCGCGATCAGGGCGGCCTCGTCCAGACGTGAGCGGTTCAGATCCAGCAATTCCGCCAGAACATCTTCGGGTAGGCGGTTGTTGACCTTAGAGGGCGGTACCAGGAGGTTTGCCTTGTCGCGCGGCAGGTTGAGAAACTCGGCAAAGGGCGTGCCGGGGCCGTAGCGGCGTAGTTGCAGCTCTTCCAACCAATCCGAGGTGACGATCACCGAAGGCAGCCGGTCGCGTATCTGCTGCAAGGTGTCTTCAAGCGATGGCAGATGGTCCATTTTTGACCGGAAAGTATCAAAATCGTGGACCTGCCGCATCCGTTCCAAATCGTGCGCCCATAGGCTGCGCAGCCAACTGCCGCGCTGGCGCAGGGACAGGTAAATCGTGATTTCGACATCTTGCCCGGAAAAACGGTGACGGACCGCATCCACCAGACAGGCAGCAAGTTCCGGGGCGGCTGCATAGCCTTGTTCGACATTGCGGCTGGGGCGCAGGCCCGCAAAGTTTTCCTCACTGACGATCAGCCCGCGTTTTTTGCCGAATTCCAGTGTGCCCAAAAATTCCCGCACCTGTGCCCCGAACTCTGCAAGCGTGCCAACGGTGCCGTAGACAGAGTGGTTGGTCGCGGCCCGTGAGAGCCCGGAATTGCGCGTGCGGTAGGGCAACGCCAGTGCGAAGTGCGGCCAGATCAGTTCGCGGTTATCGTACAGAAAAGATTGCGCCGCAGTGGTGCCGGTCTTGTGCAGGCCCAGATGCAGCAGAACGCGCCGCATCAGAGCAGCCCCTCGGGCGGGTCGGCAATGATTCGACCTTTGTCCAGATCCACTGTCGGCACGGCCTCTAGCGTGAAGGGTAGCAAAACGGTGGCCTTCAGGCCGGGGCCGTGCAGTTCCAGCAGGTCGGTCGCACCGTGGTTCTGTACCGATTTGACCCGGCCCAGCAGGGCGCCGCCCGTGTCATAAACCTCAAGCCCGATCAGATCGGTGTGATAAAATTCATCGTCAGGTAGCGACGGCAATTGATCCCGGCGCGCATAGAGGCGCAGGCCGTTGATGGCATCCGCCTGTTCTTTGGTCTCAACACCGCCCAGACGAGCCGCGAATCCGTTTTTAATCGCGCGCGTCAGAACCAGCGGATACCGTTCCGTGCCAGCTTCGTTGGTCAGAGGAGAGTAGTTTTCGATATCTTCGGGCACCGCGCAAAAGCTTTTCAGGCGCACTTCGCCGCGAACGCCATATGCACCCGCGACACTGCCCACGCAGATCAGATCACTCATTTGGCCCTTCCACCGTCACACATAGTCCATCCTGCCAGTCACCGCGCGCCTCACAGGCATCACGCTGGTTCGAGCGTTCAAAGAACATACCCACTATAAAGGCGATCATCAGCAGGATGGGAAGCCGAATAAGCCCGAACACCGCTAACGTACCTCGATCGGCAGACTGTCCCGCCGTTCTTCCCAGCCCGCGCGTTCCAGTTCTGGCGTGTCGGAAAAATCTTCTGGCCAGCCGATGCAGAAATACCCGATCAAGCGCCAGTTTTTAGGTGCCTTCAAGTCTCGCGCCAACCGGTCCGGGTCCAGGATTGAGACCCAGCCCAGCCCCAGCCCCTCGGTGCGCAGGGCCAGCCAGAACAGAGTTACGGCGGATACGACCGAGTAACGGCGCATTTCGGGCATCGTTCTTGCGCCCAACCCCTGACCTTTTTGCGTGTTGTCGTCGCAGAATGCCGCCAGCTGTACCGGGGCTTCTTGCATCCCAGAAAGCTTCAACTGACTGTAAAGTTGTGCTTTTTCACCGGAATAACCCGCCAAGGCCTGTGCATTCGCAGTTTGGAAATTCTCAAGCGCCGCGGCACGTACGGCCGGGCTTTCGACGCGGATCACCCGCCAGGGTTCGCTTAGCCCCACGGAAGGAGCCAGCCGAAACGCGTCGAGGCAGCGCGTCAGCACTGCCTCGTCTACCGCGTCGGTTCGGAACCGGCGCACATCGCGCCGGAGCCGCATCAGCAGATCGAACTGCGTGCGAAAATCGTCGGTGAAAGTCTGATCCCGCACGCGCTCGCCTGCTTATTCTTCTGCAGCCGCTTCTTCAGCCGGTGCAGCAGCCGCTTCGGCAGCTTCAGCAGCCTTCGCAGCTTTCTCTTCCGCGCGTTCCTGAGCTTTCTTGCCAGGTGTCCCCTTGTTGGGGTTGTTGCGCTCGGCCTTTTCACGGGTGCCAGCTGCTTCCAGCATACGTGCAATACGGTCGGTGGGCTGAGCGCCCTGATCCAGCCAGTACTGAACGCGCTCCATGTTCATTTTCACGCGCTCTTCGCTGTCTTTCGGCAGCAGCGGGTTGTAGGTGCCCAGTTTCTCGATGAAACGGCCGTCGCGCGGCATGCGGCTGTCAGCAGCCACGATGCGGTAGAAAGGACGTTTTTTCGAGCCGCCGCGGGCGAGACGAATTTTCATAGCCATGGTGGTATCTCCTTTGAATGGCGTGTCCGGCGTGGATGCCGGTTAGTTCTGGTGTTTCTTATGATGTCGGATGACTTCCTGAATGATGAAGTTCAGGAAAGCCTTGGCGAAATCGGGGTCCAGATCGGCCTCTTTCGCCAGGTCTTCTAACCGTGCGATCTGCGCTGCCTCGCGCGAGGGATCGGACGGGGGAAGGTCGTGTGCGGCCTTGAGCTTGCCAACAGCCTGCGTGTGCTTGAACCGCTCGCCCAGCGTATAGACAAGGATCGCGTCCAACCGGTCGATGCTTTCGCGATGCTCTTTCAACAGCGCGGCAGCCTGTGTCACAGGGTCGGTCATTGGCCGGTCCTTTCGAGGGTCTGGGCAAGATCAGAAGAGGCAACTTTCGGGTGACGGAATACGAGGCACGGGTTATCCGGTGCCGGTTGTTGCGCATCTGGGTCGATGACTGCGCCGAGACGTTCAGCCAGGGCGATAGACCTGCTGTTCTGCGCATGGATATAGCTAACGATTTCGGTCCAGCCCAAGGTCTTACGAGCGTGCTGCAGTGCAGCCTGCGCAGCCTCAAACGCGATACCCTTGCCTTCGGCGTCTTGGAACAACACCCAACCGATTTCGGTTTCCGGCCACCCATCAGGATAATAGGGACCAACCAAGCCCAAGGCCGTATTGTCCCCTTTGTGGGTCACTGCCCAAAGCCCATAGCCGCGTACCTGCCAGTGCCCCAGAATAGAAACAGCATTGCGCCAAGCGTGCGCACGGTGAACGAAGCCACCTGCATATTTCGAGCGTTCGGAGACATAAAACTCTGTGAGCGCCGGAACGTCTGCCGGCTCAGGCGACCGCAAGATCAGGTTTTCTGTTTCAACGGTGGGAATGATGTGCGAGGTCATGCGTATGCCTCCATCCCACCGTCGCCATCGGCTGAGAGGTGGCGATAGACCAGAGTAACGCCGTCCTCTTCGACAATTTCGCGTTCGACAAAAGCACCAAGTCTTTCCGCCAGACGCTCGGAGCGATCGTTGCCTTTGACGACAAAACTGGCGAGTGTCTCCCAACCGAGTTGATTGAAAGCAAAATCACGGGCGGCAGAGGCAGCTTCAAAGGCATAACCCTGTCCCTCACCGCCTTCGGTGAAGATGAAGCCCAGCTCTGGCTCGGGATCTTCGGGCTCGAACCCGAGTATTACAAAACCCAGCAATTGCGTGTTGTCTTTGGCGTAGACCGACCAAATGCCGTGGCCGCGCAACGACCAGATGGCGACCATCTGGGCGAAATCATACCACGCGTCTTCGCGCGACATGACCGACAGATACCGCGCACGGGGGCTGGCAACGATCTGGGCGTAGGTGTCGAAATCCGACAATTGCGGTGCGCGCAAAATCAGTCGATCAGTCTTGAGCGTTGGGATAACACCCGCCACCCGCGCCGCCAGTTCTGCCGCTTGAGCATTCGGCGCAGCTTCGAACCGGAAGGTCATTGGAAAACCTCCGGTTTGGCGTATGCGCGCAGGGATATGCAGGAAGCGAAAGCCAAGTTACTTCTTCTTCCCGAACCCGCTCAGACCCGGGGGCAGGCCCATGCCGCCGCCCAGTCCGGGCAGGCCACCGGGCATCTTGCCGCCCATTGCCTTGGCCGCTTGTTCCAGTGCCTTGGGGTCCATGCCTGCGGCCATTTCCTCGGGGCTAGGGCCTCCTTTGCCGAACATGCCTTTCATGGCCTGTTTCAGCATCTTGCCTTTGCCCATCTTGCCCATCTTTTTCATCATGTCCGACATCTGTCGGTGCATCTTAAGCAGCTTGTTGAGGTCGCTGACTTCCATCCCCGAACCGGCGGCAATCCGTTTCTTACGGCTGGCTTGCAACAGTTGCGGATTGGCGCGTTCGCGTTTGGTCATGGACTGGATCATGGCGATCTGCTGGCGCAGGATCTTGTCGTCCAGACCGGCCTGATCCATCTGCTTGGCCATTTTGCCCATGCCCGGCATCATGCCCATCATGCCCTGCATGCCGCCCATCTGGATCATCTGTTCCAGCTGCATCTTCAGGTCGTTCATGTTGAACAGACCTTTGACCATGCGCTTCATCATGCGCTCGGTCTGTTCCATCTCCATCGTTTCCTGGGCTTTTTCGACCAGAGCAACGATGTCGCCCATGCCCAGAATACGCCCGGCGATGCGGTCCGGCTCGAAAGTTTCGAGCGCATCCATCTTTTCGCCCAGACCGACAAAGCGGATCGGCTTGCCGGTGACTGCGCGCATCGACAGCGCCGCACCGCCACGGCCGTCACCGTCCATCCGGGTCAGAACCACGCCCGAGATGCCGACCTTGGCGTCGAACTCCTCGGCGACTTCAACGGCAACCTGACCGGTTAGGCCGTCGACCACCAGCAAGGTTTCGCGCGGGTCAACCGCGTTGCGGACCTGCTCGACCTCGTCCATCAGGACTTCGTCGATATGCAGACGGCCAGCTGTATCGAGCATGTAGACGTCATAGCCACCCAGCGTCGCCTGTTGCTTGGCGCGTTTGGCGATGTCGACGGGCCTCTGGCCGGGAACGATCGGCAGGGTATCCACACCGACCTGTGTACCCAGAACCGCCAGCTGATCCATCGCTGCCGGGCGATACACGTCCAGCGAGGCCATCAGGACCTTTTTGCCCTCTTTCTCTTTCAGGCGTTTCGCCAGCTTACCGGTCGTGGTCGTCTTACCCGAGCCCTGCAGACCAACCATCAGGATCGGGGCGGGCGGGTTGTCGATCTTCAGCTTGCCGGGGTCTTCTTCGCCACGCAGGGTGTCAACCAGAGCGTCATGCACGATCTTGACGACCTGCTGGCCGGGGGTGATCGACTTGGTGACGGCCTGACCAGTCGCCTGTTCCTGCACTTTCTTGACGAACTCACGTGCCACCGGCAGCGAGACGTCGGCCTCAAGCAGGGCAACACGGACTTCACGCAGGGCGGTTTTGACGTCTTCTTCGGACAGAGCGCCCTGTTTGGTCAGCCGGTCAAAGACGCCAGAGAGGCGTTCGGATAGATTTTCAAACATGCCTTCGGCCTCCTTCGCCGGTTTTGACTAGGCGCTTCCTACGTAGGAAACACCGGTTGAATACACAATTGCCCCCACGGGCGAAACTCGCTGGTGGGGGGCGATCCCTGAACGACTCAAGGGACCGGAAGATCAGACGCTTCCGGATGTTTGCGGTGGCGGTACGCCAGATGGTCTGAATTGTCAACAACTACCATTGCTTTGCAGTACGGATGCCAGGCTTTATCGTGATTCTCAGGCAACCAAAGGATCCGATGCATGATGACACCAAATTCAGCGGCAAACCCGGAGGTATCCGGGATGGTTGAGAAGAACACCGCGCCCAGAATTGCTGTGATCGCCGCCTTGGAGCCTGAAATTGAAATTTTGCGCAACCGATTAGAAAATCCGAACCCCGTTCGGATTGTTAACACTGAATTCGTGACCGGATGGCTATCTGGAAAGCCAGTCGTAGTTTTCTATTCGGGCGTGTCGATGGTGAACGCGGCCATGACCACACAGCTTGCTCTGGATCATTTCGCTATCTCGACCATAGTGGTCTCGGGCGTTGCGGGCGGCGCTGATCCAGAACTGTCCATCGGTGACATCACGGTGCCAGTTCGCTGGGGCCAGTACATGGAAATGGCGTTCGCGCGCGAAACTGGGAATGGGTTCGAATTGCCGCCCTTTTTCAGCTCAGATTTTCCGAGTTTCGGAATGATGCATACGCTCAATATTAACGTTTCCGATGAGTTTGCAGGACATGAGAAGGGGCGGTTCTGGTTTCCTGCGGATGCCGAACTTTTGGCGGCGGCGCGGGCAGCCGCAGAAAAAGTCACTTTGTCCGATACGACGACTGATGACGGGTCGCTGGCCCGTCAACCCAAAGTTTACGTCGGAGGCGGTGGGGTTTCCGGGACAGCCTTTGTCGACAATGCAGAGTTTCGCAAATGGGCATGTGACACGTTCGAGGCGCGAGTGCTCGATATGGAGACAGCGGCTATTGCGCATGTTGCCGAAGTCAACAAGGTGCCTTTTCTGGCTTTTAGGGCCCTTTCCGATCTGGCCGGCGGAGAAGAAGGTGCTAATCAATTCGATAAGTTCTTGGAGTTGGCGGGTGAAAACCTGGCAAATTTGGTTGAAGCTTTCCTGCAAGAGATTGACTAGAAATATAGCCTTGATTCTGCCAATGCCGCGCGTTTAAAGGCGCCAAATTGGATGGGCAGGAGTTAGAAATGGACGCATCATCTGCTTTTCAGGATACACTGCCGATCAGCTCTGACACGCTGATGGCTCGACTGGACGGTTGGGGGCTGCCCTATCGCTTGCACACACATGTGCCACTGCGCACGGTCGAAGAGTCCAAGGCGGTCGAAGATCAGTTCATGGTGCCGGGCGAAAACGCGCTGCGGCTCAAGAACCTGTACCTGCGTGACAAGAAAAAGCGGAACTATCTGGTGACGCTGGAGCAAAGCCGCGAGATTGACCTTAAGGCGCTGGGGGCCGAGCTGGGCGTGGGCAATCTGTCATTCGGATCGGCGGACCGGTTGATGCAGAACCTTGGTATCCGGCCCGGCGCAGTCAGTCCGTTGGCGATGATTAATGGGGTACAAAACAACGTGCGGTTTTTCATGGACGGCGCCGCTCAGAAGGCGGATGTCATCTATATGCACCCGCTGGTGAACGACCGGACAGTAGCCATGGCACGTCCCGATCTGATGGCATTTTTTGATCGGATCGGTTGCGAGGTCACCTGGCTGCCGTGATCAGCCTTGCAGCGCCTCGTTCAGCGCAGCCGACACATGAGCAGCGGACGGATTGATGAACAGGTTCCCGTCCGCTTCGAACACCGGATCGTCCAGATGATCGGGGAAGGCCAGCGGCAGCTCAGTACAAGCAAGCAGAATGGCGGTTCCGGGTTCTGCGTGTTTGTCGCAGAAAGCCACGAGCCGGGGCCGCGCAGAATCAGAGGCGCCGCCGTAGAAGTCGCTGTCGATCATGGATTGCATCTCGGCAATATCCTCTTCGGGCAGGCGGTCATTGGCAGAAATGCCCTCTTGGGCAAGCCGACCGGCATAATCGGTGGCCTGCATGGTGACCGAGGTGCCCAGGACCAACGCCCTTGAAGCGCCCGTAGCAGCAGTGACCTCGGCCGTGGCGTCGAAAATACTGAGAATAGGCATTGAAACGCCCTGCCGGATCGCGTGCAGCCGCGCATGTGGGGTGTTCGAGGCAATAATCCCGAAATCACAGCCCGCACGTTCCAGCGTAAGCAGGGCTTCGCGGAAAACAGCATCGAAACCGGCCCAGCTGGCCTCGTCTCCGGCCACGCCACGCAGCGCGCGGGTTTTGGCTTGTGTCACAGACTCGATGGTCATCGGCGGGATCGGCAGTGGCGAACCGTGCCCGCGCTCGGCAAAATGGCGGCTCACGCCTTGGGCAATCGCCCGGTAGTAATCAACGGTCGAGGCCCAGCCGACGCCACCCAATATGCCGATCTTTTTCATAACAAACGCCCAGTCTGCCAGTTCCTGTTCAGGCGCAGACTGGACGTTTCGGGGCACAAAGGCCAGAGGGGATCAGGCCGCCAGTTCGGTCACGGCCTTGTGGGCGTTGCTCAGCGCCGCTTCGGCATCCAATGCCATTTTGTCAGCGGCTACGATCTCAACATCTGTGATGCCGATGAAGCCCAGCACATGACGGACATAGTTGGTGGCAAAGTCGATCTCAGACCCAACTGCTGTTCCGCCCGACGCGATCGCCAGCACAACGCGCTTGCCGCCCAGCAGCCCTTTGGGGCCGTTCTCGGAGTACGAAAATGTCAGGCCCGCCCGGGCCACCAGATCAATCCAGGCCTTGAACGCGGCGGGAACCGAGAAGTTATAGATCGGCAGGCCGATCACGATGGTGTCGGCGTCCTGCAGCTCGGCCACCAGAGTATCTGACAGACCCAACTGCTCGCGCTGCGCGTCGCTGCGTTGGTCGGCAGGTGTGAAGTTGGCATTGATCCACCCTTCGGTCAGCAGGGGCAGGGGGGTCGCCAGATCGCGGCGAATGATGCGGGCCGCGCCAAGATGCTTGACGATGCGGTCCGACAGGTCACGGGTGGCCGAACCTTCGCGGCGGGCTGAGGCGTCGATATGCAGGATGGTTTTGGTCATTTCACTTGGTCCTTGTGACAGGGTTTTGCGTCTGAACCGAATATGGACATTGCGTCTGCGAACAAAACTCGGATATATCAACATTGACTGTTGGAAATTGCACATAAGAAAATTGCCATGGACAATTGGGATGAAGTGAGAACCGCCTATCAGGTTGCCCGCATGGGAACAGTAAGCGGTGCGGCTGAAGTTCTGGGTGTGCACCACGCCACTGTGATCCGACATATCGACGCGATCGAAGCGCGGCTGGGCGTCAAGCTGTTCCAGCGGCACGCGCGCGGATACACACCGACAGAGGCGGGTGAAGACCTTTTGCGCGTCGCGCAGGCGACCGAGGATCAGTTCAACCAACTTGTCGGTCGTATGAAAGGACGCGGCGACGACGTTGCCGGTGAGCTGGTGGTTACGTCATTGGCTTCGCTTGCACCGCTTGTGGTGCCGGTGCTTGGCGAGTTTCAACAACTCCATCCCGGCGTGATCGTCCGCTATTTGACCGGGGATCGGCTGTTTCGTCTGGAGTATGGTGAGGCCCACGTTGCCATTCGTGCCGGATCGGTGCCGGATCAGCCCGACAACGTGGTGCAGCCCTTCTGGAACCAGGAAATTGGTCTGTACGCCAGTAAAGACTATATCGCGCGTCGGGGCATCCCGTCGGGCATTGATGACTTTGCCAACCACACGTTTGTTGGCGATGACGACGAAAACAGCCGTGCCCCATTCTCGCAGTGGTTGCGGCAGCATGTGCCGGCTGAGGCGATCACTTTCCGATGCTCGAACAATTTCACTATGCGTCAGGCGGTGCTGTCCGGGGCCGGGATCGGCTTTATGGCACGCTGGGAAACGGCGCAGAACCCTGATTTGCAGGAGGTTATGCCCCATCTGCCTGATTGGTCCGGTAAACTGTGGTTGGTGACACATGTGGACCTGCATCGCACGACCAAGGTGCAGGCGTTCCTAACCTTCCTGAAAGACCGTATGAAAGAGTGGAAGGCGTGACACCGCAGGCTCAAGGTCATCTGGCTATGCTTGCTTTTTCGGCGCTCGTGGCGGGCAGCTTTTCATTGGGCTCGATGATCGCCAATCAGATCGCACCAGAGGCGATCACTGCGGCGCGCTTTCTGATTGCATCTGTGGTGATTGGGATCGCAGCGCTGTTGACCACCGGACTACCGCGCAGTGCGGCGCAGGCACCTTGGCGCTATCTGGTGCTTGGAGCATTGTTCGCCGCCTATTTCGTATTGATGTTCCATGGGCTGAAGACAGCACCGCCAGTCAGCGCGGCGGCTGTATTCACACTGACTCCGGTCATGTCGGCAGTGGCAGGGTGGGTGTTGCTGCGGCAAATCACTACACCAAGAATGGCTCTGGCGCTGTCGGTCGGCGCAGTTGGCGCTTTGTGGGTTATTTTCCGAGCGGATTGGCAGGCATTTAAAGCGTTTCAGATCGACCGCGGGGAAATCATCTATTTCTTTGGCTGCGTGGCGCATGCAGTCTATACGCCGATGGTGCGCAAGTTGAATCGGGGCGAGCCGGCGGTGGTGTTTTCCTTTGGCACTTTGGTCGCGGGCTGCCTATTGCTGA
This sequence comes from Ruegeria sp. AA6, assembly GCF_056542865.1. Lineage (NCBI taxonomy): Bacteria > Pseudomonadati > Pseudomonadota > Alphaproteobacteria > Rhodobacterales > Roseobacteraceae > Ruegeria > Ruegeria sp. AA6. The sequence continues at coordinate 62,119 of NZ_JBQGAN010000013.1, read as the reverse complement.
CACTCTATGGCTGGTCCGAGATTCGCGCGACCGATTGGGCCAACCTGCCGCTGATCGTTTGGATCGGGTTGCTGTATGTGTCGATCTTTGCGACGGCTGTCAGCTTTGTTCTTGTGCAGTTTTCGACCCTGCGGCTGCCCTCGGCCAAGGTCATGGCTTACACCTACCTGATCCCCAGTTGGGTAATTTTATGGGAAATTTCTCTGGGCCAGCAGCCACCCACCTTATTTGTGTTCGTAGGAGCGATCCTGACGGTTGTCGCCCTTGTGCTGCTGTTGAAATCCGAAGAGCAATCCAGCGGTTCAATGTCTGCGGTACCCAAATGAGGCTTGTATTCGGATTGGATTTTGCGAGCGTGGATCAGAGGCAACCCACAGGCAACAGGCCATGAAACCAGTATTTTATCTGATCGCAGCGGCGGGTTTGTCCGCTTGTACTCAAAACGGCGGCGGCACTTCTGTTTCTGAGGCCGACCTGCAAGGCAGCTGCGAGGCGCTTGTGTCGGCCGAGACTGGGGTTCGGCCCGAAGATGTAACAGCCTTTCAACCACGACTGAGCCGACCGGGTCTGTGACAACGGTATCTGTGGTCGGGGCGCAGGCGCCCTGGCTTTGCCGCGCCGATCCGTTTGGGGTCATCACTGGCGTTGAATATAGTCAGGAGGGATAGTTTCTCTGGCCTAACTGGCCGTTGAGGCAGATCAAAGATTAAACATTCGGATTTTCTTATGCTTTGGGCTGAGGAGGAATTCGCCATGTACACCCACATCATGTTCCCTGTTGATCTGCACCTGCCGCCCGAGGTTCGCAAGGCTGCTGATGTTGCAGCTGAAGTCGCAAAGTGGCAGGGCGCGAAGATTACGGTTGTCAGTGTGACTGGAACCCAGCCAGGTGATCCGGTGCAATCGGACGCCACAGTGAACGAAGATTTGCGCACATTCGCGGATCAACTGGCCAAGAACAGCGAGGCCGAAGTTGAGTTTCGCAACATTCACTCGGTCGATGTCGCGGCTGAGGTTGATGGCGATCTGATGCGCGCTGCCGAGGAAATTGGTGCGGATCTGATCGTTGTGGGGACTCATGCGCCACGGATCACCGATTATATCTTTTCCAGCCACGCGGGGTATCTGGCCAACCACGCCAAGGTCTCGGTTTTTGTTGTGCGCGGAATTTAAGGCTCGTCCGTAGCTGGAAGTTCGATTTCCAGAAACCGCTCGAACGCGTCCAGATTGACCGGTTCGAACTGTCCGAACCCCTGCATCCAGACCGAGGCCGCGCGCAGGGCGTCCGGTTCCAGTTTGCACCACTTGACCCGGCCACGTTTTTCCTGAGAGATCAGCCCGGCTTTTGTCAGGATCACTAGATGTTTCGAGATCGCCGCCAGCGACATCTCGAACGGTTCGGCCACGTCGGTGACGGCCATGTCATCCTCAAGCAACATCGCAAGGATTGCGCGGCGCGTGGGGTCGGCGAGGGCTGCGAAGACGGTGTCGAGATCGTTGGACATGTCTTCGCTGAACCACAGCCTTGGGGTTTGGTCAACCATTTGGTTGAATATGCGGATTCAGCGGCTGCGGTGCAAGCCACGGCAAGAGTTTGGAGTTTCCCGTAATGTGATGTGTGGAAAAGTAATGAAATAACAGTTAGTTAACCTGCGGCAATTCAGGCGTTCAACGCCGTTGACTCTGCGCCCTTAGCCCCTTAGCACCCTACCCAAGACTGTACGAGGAATACGTCCGTGACCGATGATGACCAAAAGCAGCGTATGGCGCAGCTGGAGGCCAAGATCGAAGCGGCCAAAAAGGCCAAAGCGCCCAAACCTCGTGCGGATGCTGACGTGTCCGGGGGCGAGCTTGCCTGGAGGATGGTCATCGAAATGGTATCCGGTCTGGGGATCGGATTTGGCATCGGATACGGGCTGGACAGCCTGCTCGGGACGATCCCGATTTTTCTGGTGCTGTTCACATTGCTGGGCCTTGTCGCGGGCGTGAAGGTTATGCTCCGCAGCGCGAAAGAGGTTCAAGAGAAACAAGCGGCGGCTGAGGCGGCCGAGAAGGACGAGAGGGACTGAACGTGGCAACTGAGACCACCGCAGCAGAAGGCAGCAGCCTGGTTTTCCACCCGATGGATCAGTTCATCGTTAAGCCGTTGTTCGGTGACGGTGGCATTGCATGGTACACGCCGACCAACGTGACCCTGTGGCTGTTCCTGGCGATTGCGGCGATCTTTGGTCTGCTTGTGCTCAGCACCTCGAAGCGCGCGATTGTTCCGACCCGGATGCAGTCGGTGGCCGAACTGGCCTATGGCTTCATCTACAAGATGCTGGAAGACATCTGCGGCAAGGAAGGCGTCAAGTACTTCCCCTATGTCATGACCCTGTTCATGTTCATCGTCTGCGCAAACTTCCTGGGCATGATCCCCATGTCCTTTACCACTACATCGCATTTCGCCGTGACCATCCCGCTGGCGCTGTCGGTCTTCCTGACCGTGACCGTGCTGGGCTTCGTCAAGAACGGCGCCGCGTTCCTGGGCCTGTTCTGGGTCTCCAGCGCTCCGCTGGCGCTGCGCCCGGTTCTGGCGATCATCGAGCTGATCTCGTACTTTGTGCGCCCGGTCAGCCACTCTATTCGTCTTGCCGGTAACGTCATGGCAGGCCACGCCGTGATCAAGGTGTTCGCAGGCTTTGCCGCGATTGCCGCGATCTCGCCCGTGTCCGTTCTGGCGATCACCGCAATGTATGGCCTTGAGGTCCTCGTGTCCTTCATCCAGGCCTACGTATTCACCATTCTGACCTGTGTTTACCTGAAAGATGCGCTGCATCCTTCGCACTAAGGTCTGATACCCCAACATCGAAACTTCCAATTCGTAAGGAGATACATCATGGAAGGCGATCTCGCACACATCGGCGCAGGCCTGGCAGCAATCGGTTCCGGCGCAGCCGCAATCGGGGTGGGCAACGTTGCAGGCAACTTCCTGGCCGGCGCCCTGCGCAACCCTTCGGCGGCTGCTTCGCAGACCGCAACCCTGTTCATCGGTATCGCGTTCGCAGAAGCCCTGGGGATCTTCGCATTCCTGGTCTCGCTGCTGCTGATGTTCGCCGTATAATCTGCGGAACCTGATCCTTACGCGCAGGTGGGTCCAAGCCATAGCGGCCCACCTGTTGTAAAGACAAGTTTCCGACGGAGGATATCATGGCGACTGAACCCCTTACAGAAGAGGTAGCTGGCTCGTGCGTCGACTCCTATGGCTCTGCCATCGGGATGCCGCAGCTCTGCTTCGATTGGTTCCCCAACCAGATCTTCTGGCTGGTCATTACGCTGGTCGTCATCTTTCTGGTCCTGTCCCGCGTGGCTCTGCCCCGCATCGCGGCAATCCTGGCTGAACGTCAGGGGACCATTACAAATGACCTGGCTGCGGCCGAAGATCTGAAGGCCAAGGCGGTCGAGGCCGAAGAGGCCTATAACAAGGCACTGGCCGATGCCCGTGCCGAAGCGCAGCGTATCGCTGCCGAAGCCCGTGCTGAAATCCAGGCTGGTCTGGATGACGCGATTGCCAAGGCGGACGCGGAAATCGCTGCAAAGGCGGCTGAATCGGAAAAGGCAATTGCCGACATCCGTGCTGGTGCGCTGGAAAGCATTCAAGTGGTTGCCAAGGATACGGCGGCTGAACTGGTCACTGCACTGGGCGGCGAGGCGGATGCCAAAGCCATCGACGGTGCCGTCGACGCGCAGATGAAAGGATAAGTGACATGCGGAACACTCTTGCCCTTATCCTGACCGTCGGTGCCGCCAGCCCTGCGCTGGCCGCAAGCGGCCCGTTCTTCTCGCTTGGCAATACCGACTTTGTCGTGACGCTGGGTTTCCTCGTCTTCATCGCGGTCCTGTTCTATTTCAAGGTCCCATCGATGATCGGCGGTGCGCTGGACAAACGTGCCGAAGGCATCAAGTCCGAGCTGGACGAAGCCCGCGCCCTGCACGAAGAAGCCCGCAGCCTGCTGGCCTCGTATGAGCGTAAACAGCGCGAAGTACAGACCCAGGCAGATGCCATCGTGGCGGCGGCAAAAGACGACGCAGCTTTGGCGGCTGAGCAAGCCAAGGCCGATCTGGAAAAATCCATCGCACGCCGTCTGGCGGCTGCGCAGGATCAGATCGCATCGGCTGAAGCTTCGGCTGTGAAGGAAGTCCGCGATCAAGCCATCACCGTTGCTGTTTCGGCAGCCAACGCTGTGCTGGCCAAGCAGATGACGGCGACTCAGGCCAACAAACTGATCGACGCGGCGATTGCCGATGTAGGTGAGAAACTGCACTAAACGCCTGCAGTGTTGAGACATCAGAACCCGAGAGCTTCCGGCTCTTGGGTTTTTTTGTCGCTTCTTCTGACCAATGTGTTAGTCGGGAATGACAGATCAACACCGTGGGATTGCCACTGGCGTCAAGTCAGTAACCGTCAAGGATGGCGGGTTTCGTGTTGCAGCCGTTGTTGCGCGATGGCTTCGTTGCGCAGAGCTTTCTGAAAATCCTCCATACAGCGTTGAACAAAGCTCAGGTGCTGGTGAACCGCGTCGCGGGCGCCTTCCGGGTCTCGCGCCTGCAAGGCCGCATTGATGGCGCGGTGCTGGTCCAGAATGGCACCACGCGTGGTGCGTTGCTGGAACATCATCTGACGATTGTAGAATACGCCCTGTTGCAACAGGTCATACATCGAGCGCGTCATATGGAGCATGACCACGTTGTGGCTGGCCTCAATGATGGCCATGTGGAACTGCGCGTCCAGTTCGGATTCATCATCGCTGGCATTGCGGGCGTGGGCGGCTTCCATTTTATCGAAAATCGCCTGCACGACCTTTAGATCACTGTCTGACCCAAGGCGCGCAGCGCGTTCGGCGGCCAACCCTTCAAGATCCTGGCGGAATGACAGGAAATCGAACACGGCTTCTTGATGGCTGCTGAACAACTGAACCAGAGCTGGGGAAAAGGCCGAACCCAGAACCTCGGCCACATAAATGCCGGACCCGGCCTTGGCGGTCAGAAGGCCCTGATTCTGAAGCTCTGATATCGCCTCTCGCAATGAAGGGCGCGATACGCCCAGCCGCTCAGCCAGTTCTCGTTCAGCCGGAAGCCGTTCGCCCGGGCGCAGGATGCCGCGCAGGATGAGCAGCTCGATTTGTTTTACCACTGCGATAGACAGCTTTTCGGTCTGGATTTTTTGAAAAGGCATGCGGTTTTTCCGAAATTGGTCAAATCATATGACCACGTATTTCTTGAGGGTTCAAGAACGTCGCCTTAGCTGTTTTGAAACATTAGGTCAGCACTATTGACATTAATGACGCGATGCATAGGCTGCCGAGCAAAAATGCGGAGGAGCCCCATGTCGACGAAAGACCTGTTTGCAACGCGAACATCGCGGATGAAAGCGTCCGAGATACGTGAATTGCTCAAGCTGCTGGATCAGCCGGGCATAATTTCTTTTGCCGGCGGTATTCCCGACCCAGCGCTGTTCCCGGCGGACGGGTTCGCCACAGCGTTCCAGAACGCGCTTGCGTCGGACAGCCAAGCGCAGGCGCTGCAATATTCGGTCAGTGAGGGCTATGTCCCATTGCGAGAATGGCTGGTCGATCACATGCGTCAGATCGGGATTGGTTGCGAGTTGGACAACATCCTGATCACGTCGGGCTCGCAGCAGGCATTGGACTATCTCGGCAAGCTCTATCTTTCGCCGGGTGATACGGCATTGGTCGGCTGGCCGACCTATTTGGGTGCGCTCGCGGCGTTCAACGCCTATGAGCCGCGATTTGATCGTCTAAGTATCAACGGCAATCGCGGGGCGGCGGAATACGCGGCGGCGGCGGGCGAGGGGGCTGTTAAATTTGCTTATCTCTCACCTGATTTCGCGAACCCGACCGGAGAGACCGAGGACCTGCGGGGGCGTGAGGCTTTGCTGGATTTAGCCGAGGAGTTGAACATCGCGATAATCGAAGACGGTGCCTATCAGGCACTGCGCTATGAAGGTGAGGCCATTCCCCCGGTTTTGGCATTGGAATTGGCGCGCAAAGAGTCGATCGAAAAGTGCCGAACGGTCTATTGCGGCAGTTTCTCGAAAACACTGTCTCCGGGTTTGCGCGTTGGCTGGGTCGTGGCGGCCAAGCCAGTGATCTCGCAATTGGTGCTGATGAAGCAGGCAGCCGATCTGCATTCGGCGACGATCAACCAGATGGCCATCAACGAAGTCGCGCGGGCTTGTTTCGACACCCATATTCCCATGCTGCGACGCGTCTATGGCGCCCGTCGTGATGCCATGCTGGAGGCGCTGCAACAGTATATGCCCAACGACGTGAACTGGACCAAACCCGAAGGCGGAATGTTCGTCTGGGTAACTCTGCCAAACGGCATAGATGGGGCCAATCTGCTGGCGCGTGCGTTGGAAACGGTCAAAGTTGCCTTTGTACCAGGTCGGGCGTTCTTTCCTGACGAAACCGGTGGCAATACGATCCGGCTGAGTTTTTCGAATTCGGATGAGGCCACGATCCGCGAAGGCATCCGGCGGTTGGGAGAGGTTCTGCGTACCTAACAGGAGGAAAGGTTCTGTTAACCAGTTTGCGTCAATGCTGGTCGCATGATCCGGTATCTGTTCTTTCTATGGGCGCTGTCCGCTTGTTCGGCGGGCACCACCTATTTTCGTGACTTGCCCGCCACTCGTGTCGCGGTGAATGGTAGCGTCTTTGACGTGCGCGTGCGCGGAGATCTGGCCGAAGCTGTGCGGGTCAACATGCAATACGCGCCGCGCCTCGGCCCGATCCGCGACCGGGCTGGCTTGGCGATGGCACAGGTTTCGGGCTGTCCTATTCTGGATGTGCTTGGGGATGCGGCTGTGCCCGTCGGCGTATTGGGCTGCGATCACGACGCGGGGGAGCGCTTGTTGCTGACCTCAATCTCGACCCCGAACTATGAATGTGTAGACTATGGCGTCTATGAGGACCTCGGCTCTGACTACGGCTATCAGGTTTTTGAATGTACGCCGTACTGAGATACGCGTTTTCCTGCGCATTTCGGCAAGATATTGTGGATAAGTCGGGTTGATGTCCCACATCCTGCGCAACTCCGTTGACTCAACCCCAATCCCTTGCGCAGACTTCAAGGACGTAGGAATCACGGGACCCGTCGCCTTTGCGCTTTAGCAAACTCAAACTCACCGGCTTCAAAAGCTTTGTCGACCCGACCGATCTGATCATCGCGGACGGGTTGACTGGTGTGGTGGGGCCGAATGGTTGTGGTAAGTCCAACCTTCTGGAAGCCTTGCGTTGGGTGATGGGCGAAAACCGCCCCAAATCCATGCGCGGGGGGGCGATGGAGGACGTGATTTTTGCCGGGGCCGCTACTCGCCCAGCCCGCAACTTTGCCGAGGTTGTTCTGACGATGGACAACTCGGAACGGCTGGCGCCTTCGGGCTTTAACGACAGCGATCAGCTTGAAATCATTCGCCGCATCACCCGCGATGTCGGCAGCGCTTACAAGACCAACGGCAAGGATGTCCGTGCGCGCGATGTGCAGATGTTGTTTGCCGACGCCTCGACGGGTGCGCATTCGCCAGCGCTGGTAGGGCAGAACCGCATTGCCGAGTTGATCAATGCCAAACCGCGCGCCCGTCGCCGGATTTTGGAAGAGGCCGCCGGTATCTCGGGTCTCTATCAACGCCGGCATGAGGCCGAGCTGAAACTCAAAGGCACCGAGGCCAACTTGACCCGTGTCGATGACGTTCTGGAACAGTTGGGCGGACAGTTGGCGCAGTTGGCTCGTCAGGCCCGTCAGGCCGCGCGCTATCGCGAGATTGGCGAGCAGCTGCGGCAGGCCGAAGGCATGTTGCTGTATCGGCGCTGGAAAGAGGCAGACATGGCCCGCCAGCAGGCGGAAGAAAAGCTGCGTGATCGGATCACCGAAGCATCTCGGGCCGAAGCCGAGGCCCGCGCGGCAGCCGCCAAGCGCGCCGAGATCGAAGAGACCCTGCCGCCGCTGCGAGAGGAAGAGGCCATCGCCGCTGCCGTCTTGCAACGCCAGCAGGTACAGCGTGATGCGTTGGCGGATCAGGAGACCCGCGCCCGTCAGACTATTGAAACCCTGACCAACCGCATTCAGCAGTTGGGCAACGACATCGAACGCGAGGCTGGGTTGAACCGCGACGCGGGGCAGATGATCGAACGGCTGGAATGGGAAGCGCGTGAGCTGACCAAAGCAGCCGAGGGGCACGACGACAAAGTAGCTGAAGCTGCTGAAATTGCGCGCGAGGCGGCTTCGGTGCTGCAGGATCGCGAAGACCATCTGTCGCAGGAAACCGAGGATATGGCGCGTCTGGTCGCCCGGCACCAGTCGGCGCAGCGCTTGGTCGAGGATAGCCGCAAGACGCTGGCCCGCTCCGAGGGCGAAGAAGAAAAAGCTCGCGCTGCTGTGGACGACGCCAAAACGGCCCTGACACGAGCCAGCGAGGCGTTCGAAACCGCTCAAGAGGGCGAGGAAGAAGCCCGCGAAGCCGCCGAAGCCGCCGAAGAGGCATTGGCCGCCGCCGACGAGCTGCGCAATGACACGCAAGCGCGTGAGGCCGAGGCCCGCGCACAGCGCTCTGAGGCCGAGGGCGAGCTGGGCGCGATCCGAGCCGAAACCTCTGCGCTGGCCAAGTTGGTTGAACGCGACACCGCCGAGGGTGGTCAGGTGCTTGATCTGCTGCGCGTCGCGCCAGGTTATGAAAAGGCATTGGGTGCGGCATTGGCTGATGATCTGCGCGCACCGTTGGTTGAGGGCGATGGTCCCTCGGGCTGGGTGCAAGTGGCGGGCTATGACAGTGACCAGCCTTTGCCAGAAGGTGCCGAGCCTTTGGCGCTGCATGTCTCAGGCCCGGATCGCCTGAGCCGCCGGATTGCGCAGATCGGGTTGGTGGACGCAGATCTGGGCGCGCGGCTACAAGCCTCGCTGAAACCGGGTCAGCGCCTTGTGTCGCGATCCGGTGACTTGTGGCGCTGGGACGGGTTCCGGGCCTGGGCCGAGGACGCGCCAAGTGCCGCCGCGTTGCGTCTGGAACAGTTGAACAAGCTGGAGGCGTTGAAACAGGAACTGACCCGTGCCGAGGCGCAGGCCGACGGTGCCCGCGCTGCGCATGAGGCGCTGTCGAAACAACTGGCAGATGTCACTGAAGCTGACCGCCGCGCGCGTGAAGCGCGCCGCGCTGCTGACCAACGCATGGCCGAATCCGCGCGCCAGCTTAGCCGGGCAGAAGCTGATCGCAATCTGGCGCAGGGCAAGCTTGAGACTCTGGCGCTCGCCGTGGATCGCCACAAAGAGGACGCCATGTCCGCCCGCGCGCAGTTGCGCGAAGCAGAAGGTGCGCTGGCCGGTTTGGGCAACCTCGACAGTGCCCGCGCGCAGGTTGAAGACATCAAGCAAACCGTCGAGGCCGCGCGGATCACCATGCTGACCCATCGCTCGACCCATGATGAATTGCGGCGTGAGGGAGAGGCGCGTACGCGTCGCTCGCAAGAGGTAACGAAAGACCTGAGCGGGTGGCGTCACCGGTTGGACAGCGCTGAAAAGCGGATTTCGGAACTGGCCGAGCGCAAGGAAAGCTCGGAAGAAGAATTGTCAGAGGCGATGGCTGCGCCCGGCGAAATCGCCGAGGCCCGCGAAGAGTTGAACGAGCTGATCGAAGCTGCCGAGGCCCGCCGCGCTGAAGCGGCCGACAAGCTGGCCGAGGCTGAGACGCAGCAACGCGAGGTGGTTCTGGCCGAGCGTGACGCGGAGCGTCTGGCCTCGGAAGCACGCGAAGGCCGCGCTGCGGCCGAGGCACGCTGTGATGCAGCCAAGGAGAGCGTATCTGCTGCGGCGGAACGGATTGCCGAAGATCAGCAGCTGACGCCGAACCAATTGCTGAACCAATTGGATGTGAACCCCGATCAAATGCCCGCCGCTGATGCGTTGGAGGCCGAAGTAAACCGCCATAAACGCCAACGCGACGCGATGGGGGCGGTGAACCTGCGTGCCGAAGAAGACAGCAAAGAGGTTCAGGAAGAGTTCGATACGCTCAACACTGAAAAGGCCGATCTGGAAGAGGCGATTAAGGCCCTGCGCAGCGGTATTGCCAGCCTAAATCGCGAAGGCCGCGAGCGTCTGCTGACCGCGTTCGAACAGGTGAATTCGAACTTCGCCATGCTGTTCAAGCACCTGTTTGGCGGTGGTGAGGCCAATCTGGTCATGGTCGAAAGCGACGACCCTTTGGATGCAGGGCTTGAGATCATGTGCCAGCCGCCGGGCAAGAAACTCTCGACCCTCAGTCTGTTGTCGGGCGGAGAGCAGACCCTGACGGCAACGGCGCTGATCTTTGGCGTCTTCCTAGCCAATCCGGCCCCCATCTGCGTGCTGGACGAGGTCGACGCGCCGCTCGACGATGCCAACGTCACCCGCTTCTGCGATCTGCTGGATGAGATGTGCCGCCAGACCGATACGCGGTTCCTGATCATTACTCACCATGCGGTGACAATGGCGCGGATGGATCGGTTGTTTGGCGTGACCATGCAGGAACAAGGCGTCAGTCAGCTGGTTTCAGTCGACCTGAAAAAGGCCGAACAGATGGTCGCCTAAACCATCACCCCATCGTTATGAGCTTTGTGGTGCACGGTGGCCTATGATAGCCGCATGACCCGATTTCTGATCCTAGCCTTCTTTGCAACAAGCCCAGTCTGGGCCGCGGAATGGCCCACCAAACCCGGCGATGTGCCGCTGACCCATGCGGAATTGGATGCGCTGGCTGGCCAGACGCTGACTTTCTATGACGATGGCCAGTCGAAGTACTCGGCCGGTGGGGCCTATTCTTATACCTATGCCAGCGGAGAATCCGCGTTCGGTACGTATTCAATTGCCGAGGATGGCAGTGTCTGCATCCAGTATCGGAACGGGTTCAGTCGTTGTGATTTGTATGTGCGCAGTGGCGAGCGTTTGATTCTGATCGACGAAAAAGGCGACCGTTACCCGGTGCGGCCTGACTGACCGCATCCCTGCTAAGTGTTTTGACACATCTCTGGTCTTTTGTTGGTGCGCCACTGCATAGTGTTTCAGAATTGAATTCAGCCTACTAAAATCGCGAAACACAACACCCTGAACCAACACTTACGACACGTCAAAGGAGCAATTAGGTGAGCGACGAGACCGAAAGAAACCTAGCCCTTGGAAGGCAGCGCAGCGCACATGGTCGCCAGCAAGAGGAAGGTCCGCTGGTCATTCGTACAATTGCCATGCCAGCAGATACCAACCCGTCGGGTGATATTTTCGGTGGCTGGCTGATGTCACAAATGGATTTGGCGGCAGGCAATATGGCTGCGCGAGTCTCTCAAGGGCGCGGCGCCACGGTAGCGGTCGAAGCCATGCAATTCCTACGTCCGGTCAAAGTAGGTGACGAAGTAACTCTATATGCGACATTGCGCGAGGTAGGGCGAACATCGATGCGTATTCATGTCGATGCCTGGGCTCGCCCGAGGTATTCTGGCAACGGCTACAAGGTAACGGACGCGGATTTTGTGTTTGTTGCGCTGGATGACGAGGGCGCGCCACGGCCGGTCTTTGAAAACACGTGACCCCTTGCTTGGCCACTTTGGATTGGCACCGGAAATTCGGTTTCTAAAAAAGATCGCCGCTGCGACTTTTGGAAAGTGCAGCGGCGAGATGCTGATTCAGGTTTTTGGTTATGGGGATGCTATCCGGTTAGGCCGGATTGAGCAGCCACGTCACCCCGCTGGGTATTCGGATCAGCCTCAGGTTCTGGATCGCACCCGCGATGGACACGAAAGTGTCGATGACCTCTTCGCCGGTTGTTTCATAATAGCGCGACGATGACGAAGCGCAGGTTCTGAGCTCTGCCGATGCCGAACTCGAGGCTTCGAACGAAACGGCAAAGATCGTAACACCATTGGCCTTTGCCATTGCACACTGGTCTAGGAACAACTGAAGATTGGTCGTGTGCGATGACGTAATGGTGGGTCCTCGCACGGGCGATCCACAAGCTCGGTGGTACCGTTTTCCACTTCCATTTCATCAGTTGGCCGAACCTGCGGGCTGGTCGCTCCGTCGGTCATTAGGAAGATGTAATTCGCAACGTCTTTTGCGTCCCAATCCAACGGACGGTTGGCGAACTCGGCCGGAATTTCACCTGCGCCGCTGAGATGTTCGAAAGCCTCGCGCGAGGATGGGTCCAGCAGGGCCAGCGCATATTTCATGCTGTAGTTGGTGCCGGTTCCATCGAACAGCCGCAGACCGTCGATGAAGGTATGCAAGTCCTCTTCATCGCTTTGAGCGTACTTGATGCTCATTTCATCTTCAGGGCACCAGCCCCAGTTCTGGGTAGTCGCGTCATATTCCCAGTTCACGAAATAGGGCACTTGGTCGATCGAACCGGAGGGTGGATTGGAATTCAGGAAGTCAGAGTAGGTCATCTCCAAGCATGAAGAGGTATTGTTCGGGATCGTATCAAGGTAGGTCTCAAAATCGCTGTATTGGATTGTGAGGTCCGTTTGGTTGAACTTCGTCGACCCAACAATATGATCCCCTGCTGTGCTGAAGAACTCAGTTTGCTGTCTGCCGCCCTTGATCGAGGCGCCAACCAACACAGCGTCCTCAGGTACATCCAATGAGTGGCCGATGATGTAATCTCTGACATAGTGGTAATAGGTATCCACGTCGTCTTTGACGAATACATCGGTCGTGCTGTCCAGAAAGTTGTCGACCTTGACGGAAAAGTCGACCTAATTGTAGCCATCTGTTTCAAACCAGAACACAACGTTTGAGATGTCCTGCTTCCACGTTGGGAAGTCGTCGTCGGTGGTCGTTCCAAAACGCTCGCCGCCCAGATATGTGAACATCGTGGCGCCGGGATCGGTTTGGCCTGCAAACGGAATCGTGCCGATCGAGGTTGGGCACACGGTTTTTTGCCGGTGCTTGGATCAGTATTCCGCTCCAGGGTTTTCGTGACAAATTCCTTGGCTGCAGTTTGCATTAGACCAAGGCGGTTATTGTTCCCCATGCTGCCTGAGATATCCAACGCAATGAAAATCTCGGTGGAAGGAGCCGCTTCATGGGCAGCTGCGACCACGCTGATCGGAAGAGTGTCTACGCCGCTCAGTCACATGAAGTGGGTCGAATAATCCAAATCCATCGGCGCACTTACAGTCCGGTCTAGGTATAGATCGTCAGCTATAACGTCGTCCTCGTAAACCGTAAGATTCTGGGCAGCCAGATAGGCGCTTACCACTTCGGAAGGCGGTAATTCATGCATAGGATCGGCGGCGGCCAATACGGCATTGTCGAGGGTCCATTGAAACTTTTCCCAGTCGCGCTCGTATGCCATAAATCAACGCCGATGCCGGTCAAGGCGAGAATAATAATGAAGCCGCATAATACAAAAATAATAAAGGTACTGTCTTCCTCGGCCGCAAAAAGCTCTTTGTGCTCTTAAACATGCGAGCAGAGTTTGGGCACATATGTGGCAGCAGGTTGCGCAAGGTAGTCCCCGCCGTATCCAAGTATCGGAATGACCATGCACTACGATGTTGACGTACTTCGGCCGCAGATTTGCGGTTTAAATTACGAAAAGTGAACTCGGCATTATTTCAATGTGAATGTCATGGCGTGAACTTAGATAGTATATTTGACTTAAAAGCAGTGGGAGGATTAAAATTACTAATTTTTCAACAGCTTACATTCTTTCTGATTTCTGCTTGCGTTCTCTGAAAATTGAAAATTGTCGTTAACAAATTGTGGCGAAGGGTTGATCTACAACTTATTCAGCAGCTCAGCCGTCGGCCATGCATCTGCAGGAAGTCCAAGGCGGACCTGTTCGGCCTGAACCGCAGCTCTTGTTCCCGCTCCCAAGATGCCGTCGATTTTACCGACGTTATAACCACGCGCCTGCAGGTTGCTTTGCAGTTGTTTCATCTGGGCATCCGATAACCCCGGCGCCGGATTGCCCGCATTGTAAATTTGGGCACCCTCTAGCCTTGTTCCGAAATAGGCGGCAGTCAGAACATAGACAAAACTCTGGTTCCATTCGAAATAGACGTCGAAATTCGGATAGGCCAAGAAGGCCGGGCCGTTGCGTCCCTGCGGCAAGATCAGCGAGGCAGGTAGGTCGGCCAAAGCTCCGTTACGGGCTTGCACGCCCATCGCCTGCCAGTCCGACACAGGGCGCGGTTTTCCGGGGCCGGACAGGGACCAATCCGTTTGCGCGGGTACCGTCACCTCTTGCAGCCATGGTTGGCCCGGCTGCCATCCAAGACTCGACAGCATCTTGGCCCCTGACAGCAGGGCATCCGGTGCCGAAGTTTTCAATGAGACTTTGCCATCTCCATCTCCATCGACCCCGTTTTCAAGAATGTCACGGGGCAGCATTTGGACCATCCCGATCTCTCCGGCCCAAGCACCAGTGGTGCGCGCGGGGTCGAAATTCCCTTGGCTATAAAGTTCAATAGCCGCAAAAATCTGCGGTCTAAACAGCTCGGGCCGACGGCAATCATGCGCAAGTGTAACCAGCGCATTGCGGGTGTTGAAGTCACCCTGAAAGGCGCCGTAGTCGGTCTCGAACGCCCAGAAGGCCAGCAGCACGCCCCGAGAGATACCGTATTCCCGCTCGATCCGGTCAAACACCGCGTCGTATTTGCGCGACATTGCCTGTCCGCGTTCGATCCGGTTTTGTGAAATCAGGTGGCGGGAAAAGTCGATGAACGGCTTCTGGAATACGCCCTGTGCGCGGTCGGCCCTCAGCACCGCGCCATCTTGTTGCACACCTTTGAAGAACGCGTTGACAGTGGCTTTGTCGAACCCTTGTTGCACGGCCTCGGCCTTCAAACCTTTAACGAAAGAGTTGAACCCACCGCCGCATTGGGCCAATGCGGGCGAGGAGAACAGGGCGGCGGCAACTAGGCCAGAAAGAAAGCGCATAAGCGGATCCGTCAAATTATGAAGCTGACCCCAACCCACACCGACAGAAGGCCAAGCGCAAGCCCCCAAAGGGTCCACAACATGCTGCATGCGCGGAAAACCTCCGGCGCGCCGATTTCGCGCGGGGCACCGCCGTTCACCCAAGCCAGATCGCGGATCTGCCCATCATAGCTGCGTGGCCCGGCCAGTGCCACGTTCAGCGCGCGTGCCATGGCGGCCTCGGGCCAGCCGGCGTTGGGTGATATATGGCGGCGCGCATCGGCCACCATCTCGGGCCAACGCTTCCATTGGCCGGACAGGACCACGATCATCCCGCAGGTCAGGCGCGCGGGGATGAGGTTCAGCACATCGTCCAAGCGCGCAGCAGCCCAGCCAAAGTCACGGTATTTTTCGGTGCGGTAGCCGATCATGCTGTCAGCCGTATTAATCGCCTTATAAACCAGCAGCCCAGGAAGCCCGGCGATCAGAAACCAGAACGCCGGTGCGATAACGCCATCGCTCAGATTCTCGGCGGCGCTTTCGATGGCCGAACGGGCGACCTGAGCCTCGCTCATATCTCGCGTGTCTCGCGAAACGATCATCGCCACCTTCGCGCGGCTTTCTGCCAGAGAGATGCGCAGCCCGTCGCCCACATCCTGCACATGCTTCACCAGCGATTTTTGAGCCAATAGAATGGCGCAGACAACGATCTCAACTACCGGTCCCAGCAAGGCCAGCAGACATCCAATGATCAGCGCACCGGCCACGAGCAGCACTACAACTACAGCGCCTTTTAGTCGTCGTTGCGCCCCGTGGTTCAGGCGTTTTTCCAGCCACCCGATCACGTTGCCAATCATCACTGCGGGATGGCGGACCCGCGACCACAGCCAGTCAGGCTCACCCAATGCCGCGTCCAGACACATGGCGCAGATCAATAGCAGTGCCGTGTTCACAGAGCGGCCTCCAACCTGCTCCAGCCGTCGGCTGGCGGCAGGCCGAGACGTAGAAAATTTCGTGAGTAGGGGAATATCCTGCTCCAGATATGGGCGCGGGCCAGACGGTCCTGCCATGCGGTGGCATCGTCGACCTCATACAGCCGGAACAGGGTGGTTCCACCCACTAGGTTGGCTCCTTTGGCCGCCATAAAGCTGTCCAACCGGTCGGCTTCCACGCTCAACCGGTGGCGCGTGTCTTCCGCCCAGCCCGTGTCTCGCAGGGCTTTTTCCCCAATCCGTAGCGCAGGGCCAGAAACGGCCCACGGACCGGTCAGATCGTTGAGCCGCGCGATCAGGTCGGGGTCGCCGATGGCGAACCCCAATCTCAGCCCGGCCAGGCCCCAGAATTTTCCAAAGCTCTTCAAGATGACCACACCGGGCTGGTTGGCGAGGTGGATCAGAGACTTTTCCGGGCTGACATCACAAAAGCTCTCGTCGATCACAGTCAGCGGGGCGTTGGCATCGGATTCCTGCCAGACACGACCGTCCGGATTGTTCGGATGCACGATAACGCGGGCAGCGGCTGGGCCGTCTGACTGAACCGACCAGCCTTGTGCCGCAAAGGCGGCAGCGTGTTCGTTATAGGTGGGCATCGTAATCTGGACCTGACCCGGAGAAGCCAGGCCAGGAATGCGCGCAATCACAGCCGAGGCACCGGGCACAGGCAGGATTGCAGCGCCCTTGGGCACGGACCAAAAGTGCCGCGCGGCCTCGGTCAGGCGTTCAAACGCGCCGTGATCGGGCAATTCCGTCCAGTCAGTGCGGCGCAATCCGGAAACCTCGTAGGGATGAGGATTGATACCGGTGGACAAATCAATCCAGTCCGTTCGGCCTCCGCCATAGGTGGCTATCGCGCCATCCAGCCCGCCGCCGTGGTCGCGCGCGGAACGGGGGTTCAAGTTTTCGTTAGGGCTCGCCATCGGATTCTCATCGAAATTGCCTGTTTCGGCCCGTTTCAAGCGGATTTTTGCCGTTTGCACAAGCGAATCCGCGTGATCCGGTCTGAGGCCGGGTACTGTTAACACTTTGTTAAGGAAATGGCGTGATCACAATTTACGGGGGTCGGCACCACACGTTCTATCAAGTGCCGAGATTGTTGCAAATGAATGTTTTGATTGTTGAGAGTAACCCCGATCTTGGTCGGGTCTGGAAACGGCATCTGGAACGGCACGGCGCTGAGGTAACCTTAGTGGCCGGGCAGGAGGCCGCTATTCTTGCGCTGTATAGCCAGTAATTCGAGATCATCGTGTTGGACTTGGTGCTTGAGACCGGCAGCGCATTGGCCGTCGCTGATTTCGCCAGCTATCGTCGCCCTGAAGCGCGGGTGATATTTGTCACCAACACCACCTTTTTTTCGGATGGTTCGATCTTTGCCCACAGCTCGAATGCCTGTGCCTATGTGCAAAGCGAAACGCCGCCAGAGGATCTGGCGGCGATGGTTGAACACTATGCTGCGGGTCGTTGACTGCGGTTGTGCGCTTCCATGTAGTCCAGCACGGGGTTCACGGGGATGATCCGGTTCGGATTAATAGTTTCGTGGCTATAGTGATAGTGGCGCACGATGTGTTTCATGTTCACTGTCTGCGCGACCCCGGGCCATTGGTACAGTTCGCGCGTGTAGGCCCAAAGGTTCGGGTAGTCGATCAGCCGCCGTTTGTTGCACTTGAAATGCAGGTGATAGACCGGGTCGAACCGGATCAGGGTGGTGAACAGCCGCCAGTCGGCCTCGGTCACTTGATCACCCATCAAATAGCGGTTCGACGCCAGGCGGTCTTCTAGCCAGTCCAGAGTGTCAAATAGCGGGTGTATGGCAGCGTCATAGGCCGCTTGGGTGGTGGCAAAGCCGGATTTGTAGACGCCGTTATTGACGTCTGAATAGATGCGGGCGTTCACCTCTTCGATTTCGCCCCGCATCGCCTTGGGCCAGTAGTCATCTGTGTTGCCCGTCAATCCGTCGAACGCCGCGTTGAACATGCGAATAATTTCCGAGCTTTCGTTCGAAACAATCGTTTCAAGTTTTTTGTCCCACAGGATCGGCACCGTCACGCGACCGGAATAGGTCGGGTCAGCTTTGGTGTAGATCTGGTGTGCGAAGTCGAAACCGTATAGGTCATCCCCGGATGCGCCGTGGTCATCTGTCTCGAAGGTCCAGCCTTTATCCAGCATGTCTGGATGCACAACCGATACGGAAACCAAATCGGTCAACTCTTTCAGTTCACGGAAGATCAAAGTGCGATGCGCCCAGGGGCAGGCGTAGCTGACATAAAGGTGATAGCGACCGGGTTCAGCCTTGAAGCCACCGTTGCCAGAGGGGCCTGCGCTGCCGTCTGCGGTCAGCCAGTTGCGAAACTGCGCAGCACTGCGTTTGAAGGCACCACCGGTAGATTTGGTGTCGTACCATGTGTCTTGCCATTTGCCGTTGACCAACAGGCCCATTGGGTATCCTCCGCATTGCGATTTCCGAAAACATAGGGCCTTGCGCATCGCCTTCCCACACGACCTACCGCGCATTTGCTCTGCGCCTGCGCACAGGTGAAGTTGAGATTTTCGTGAAACACAATGGAACGCGCGGTACTCAATGTGACCTCCTTCACTGGATTTTTACAGTCATTCCCGCACAATAGTATCCATTGCGGGGGAAAAATTGCTATGACGACCTATGTTTCAAAGGAAATAAGCGCTGAATTGGATGCAGCGCGAATCGCAGGACTAAAAAAGACAAGCCGCCTTCGTGTCGAGACCGGCGACAATACCTTTAAAATCCTAAGATTGTGGAGGGACGGTTTCACTGTCGAAGCCGCAACGACACCTCAATTGCGTGGTCTGGTCGATATCTATGACGGTGCGCATCACTTGTACCAATGCCTGATCATTGCCGATGATGAGCAAGCGGGCGAGATGCGCTATGAATTCAAACGCAGCACAGCCGCAGCCGACAAGGCTCCGTTGGATTTTTACCGTGATCCCGACGCGCCAATTGCTTTGCTTGGGCACAAAGAATAGCAGCCGCCGTTGTGAAATTTTCGGGACGCCCCTTTTGAGCCTCCTGAGTTTTACCTTGGATACCCGCCTTTGACGGCCTACCCGTTTTGTTGCGGCGTCGTTTTTACTGCAGATCGGCGAATGCTTTTTTCAACCGGGCGCAGGCATCTTCAACCCTTGCGCGTTGGGTGGCAAGATTGAAGCGCTCAAAGGTTTCTCCGCCCGTGCCGAAACCGGGGCCGGAGGATGTCGCGATTTTCGCGTCTTCACGCAGGCGCCGAACAAACTCGTCATGATCCATACCGGTGCCCGAGAAATCGACCCAAGCCAGATACGTAGCCTGCAGCGGCATCGACCATAGGCCCGGGATTTCGGCAATCGTCGCGTCGAACAGTTTGCGATTGGCGTCCAGATGCGCCACTTGCGCATCGACCCATTCTGCGCCTTCCGGCGAATAGGCGGCAGTAATCATCGCCAAACCTAACGCGCTGGGGGCATAGTCCAGCGTCTTAAGCCGGTGACGCATTTCCGAGCGCAATTTGGGGTCAGGGATAATCATGTTGCCGGTGCGTTGGCCCGCGATGTTGAACGTCTTGGAGGCGGCGGTCAGGGTCACGGTCCAGGGTTGCGCCTCGGGCGCGGCTTTGCCCATCGGAACGAAGGTATGACCGGGGTAGACCAGATCCTGATGGACTTCGTCCGAAATCAGGATCAACCCGTTGCGTTCGGCAAAGGCTGCCACGGCGCGCAATTCTTCGGGCGTCCAGACGCGACCCGAGGGGTTTTGCGGCGAACACCACATCAACAGTTTTTCCGACCCGTCCAACCGCGACTGCGCATCCTCAAGGTCGATGCCATAGCTGTCGCCCTGTCGAACCAGCGGGCATTCCACCACGCGCCGTCCGGCGGTGTTAATTTTGTGGGCAAATTCGTGGTAGACGGGGGAAAAGATGACGACACCATCCCCTGGATCGGTCCAGACATCCAGACATAACGCAATCGCGTTGCCCAGCCCCTGTGTCGTCAGCACCCAATCGGTTTCGATATTCCAATCGTGGCGGTTCTGCATCCACCACTGTACCGCGGCCAGATATTCGGGATGTTCCCATGTGTACCCGAAGGCACCGTGGTCGGCGGCATCCCGTACAGCTTCGATCACGCAAGGCGCGGTGGCATAGTCGGAATCCGCGGTCCACATCGCCAACCCGTCCTGCGGAGAAACGCCGTACAGCTTCTCCATCTTGTCCCATTTTGAACTATTGGTGCCCCGGCGGTCGATCAGGTCGTTGAAAGTCATGTCTGCTCCATCTGTCGGACCGAAAGCTAGCCACAATTGCAGCAGGTGCAAGGGGGGCGTTGCGGCGGGGGGCGGGATGGCCTAAATCAACCCCATGAAACGCAATATACTGATCCATCCCGACCCTCGTTTGAAAAAGGTCTGCGCCCCGGTGGCCGACCTGTCGGACGAGCTGCGCACACTGGCCGACGACATGCTTGAGACGATGTACGATGCCCCCGGTATCGGTCTGGCCGCGCCGCAGATCGGAGTGTTGGGTCGGCTGATTGTGCTGGATTGTATCAAGGAAGAGGGCGAAGCGCCTCGGCCTTTGATCATGTTCAACCCCGAAATCATCGCGTCCTCGGACGAAACCAATGTCTACGAGGAAGGCTGTCTGTCGATCCCCGAGCAATTTGCCGAGGTGACCCGCCCCAAAGTGGTCGATGTGAGTTGGATGGATCGGGACGGCAACCTGCAGCAAGAGACGTTCGATGGGCTCTGGGCAACCTGCGTGCAGCATGAGATCGACCATTTGAACGGTAAGCTGTTCATCGACTATCTCAAGCCTTTGAAGCGTCAGATGATCACGCGCAAGATGCAGAAACTAAAGCGCGAGCGAGCCCGCGCATGACCGTTCGCGCTTGCCTGCCATGGCCCGACAAACGCCTTCGGACCAAGGTGGATGACGTAACCGAGATCACCGATGAAATCCGCGCAATCTGGGATGACATGATTGATACGATGGAGGCGATGCCCGGAGTTGGTCTTGCAGCTCCGCAGATCGGGGTGATGCTGCGTTTGGCGGTGGTTGATGGCTCGACCGAGCGGGGCCGGGCGGTGCGCTTGGCGAACCCTGAGATTTTGCACAGTTCCATTGAATTGCGCGAACACGAAGAAGCCAGCCCAAACCTGCCCGGAGTGTCGGCCAAGGTGAAACGCCCACGCGCGGTGACGGTGAAGTTTCTGAACGAACAGGGTATGGTCGACCGTCGCGACTTCGTGGGGATAGAAGCGACAAGCGTTCAGCACCAGATCGACCATCTGAACGGCAAGATGTATTTCGACCGGCTCAGCAAAGTAAAGCGGGACATGCTACTGCGCAAATCCAGAAAGCAGGGGTAGAGATGCGCGTTGTCTTCATGGGAACGCCCGATTTCTCGGTTCCGGTGCTGGATGCGCTGGTCGACGCCGGACATGAGATTGCCGCCGTCTATTGCCAGCCGCCACGCCCGGCGGGCCGGGGCAAGAAAGACCGCCCAACACCGGTTCATGCCCGGGCCGAGTTGCTTGGCCTTGAGGTCCGCCATCCGGTTTCACTGAAATCGGCTGAGGAACAGGCTGCGTTTGCCAATCTGAATGCCGATGTGGCCGTAGTGGTGGCCTATGGGCTGTTGTTGCCGCAGCCCATTCTGGACGCGCCCACACATGGCTGCCTGAACATCCACGCCAGCCTGCTGCCGCGCTGGCGCGGGGCGGCTCCGATCCATCGGGCGATCATGGCGGGCGATGCGCAGACCGGAATCTGCATCATGCAGATGGAGGCGGGCCTAGACACCGGCCCCGTCCTGTTGCGGCAGGCAACCGAAATCGGGCTACAGGAAACCACGGCGCAATTGCATGACCGCCTTGCGCCGATGGGTGCTGACTTGATCGTTGAGGCACTGAACCGATTGCCTGACCTGAAACCCGAGCCGCAACCCGAGGATGGCGTGACCTATGCCTCGAAAATCGACAAGGCCGAGGCAAGGGTCGATTGGACTCGCCCGGCCATCGAGGTTGATCGCCAGATCCGGGGTCTGTCCCCATTTCCCGGTGCTTGGACCGAAATTGGCGGTGATCGGGTCAAGCTGCTGGCCTCGGGACTGGCCCAAGGGCAGGGCGCGCCGGGAGAGGTTTTGAATGACACGCTCCGCGTGGCCTGTGGCGAAGGGGCGATTGACCTACTGCGCCTGCAACGGGCAGGTAAGGGCGCGCAGGATGCAGAAACCTTTCTGCGGGGCTGGCCGGTTGCGGCCGGAACCCGCCTGAGTTCGGAGTAAGTCAGATGTTCATGGTTCTGATGGGCACTGTCGTGATTGCGGGGATCGTCGGGTATCTGTCCGAGAAAACGGGGTTTACCCACAATGGATATTTGCCCTCGATCATCATTTGCGTGGGCGGCGCATTCCTGTTCTACTTTGTCCGCATCATGTTCGGCATCAGCTTTGGCCCGCCCGGACTGAACGCTGTGATCTCATCCATCGGCGCGCTGATCATCGTGCCGACGCATTGGAGGAAGTAACGTGCCCGTCATCGCCCTGATCGTCATCGGTGCCGCGGCTGGATTTCTGGCCACTCGGTTAATGCGGATCGAGGCGAATATCCCCACGACCATGCTGATCGGTATCGTGGGTGCGCTGGTGGGCGGGTTTCTGTTGCGTGCGCTGATAACCGTGGCGGGCTGGCTGTCCGGGTTTGTTGGTGCGGTGTTGGGCGCTTTGCTGGTGATCTGGATTTGGCAGACCTACTTGCGCCGCTAACCTCTTGACCTTTAGGGGTGTTCCCGGCCAGATCGCCGGAACGCTCAACCCGAAAGGTGCCCCATGCCACATGATCTGAACCCCGGAGACGTCGCCTTGATGGGGGTGCCGCTGGATTTGCACTCGTCCTTTCTGCAGGGGCCAGCATTCGCGCCCGGACGTATCCGCGAAGCGCTGCATTCCGGCGCGGCCAACCTGACCGCTGAGGATGGCACTGACCTGGGCGCAACTGATCGCTTCAAGGACACCGGCGACCTGGATGTGTTCGAGATGATTGGGCAGGAACCCATCGACCGGATTGAGGCCGGAGCCACCGACCGGATCGCAAGCGGTGCGCGGCTGTTGTCGCTGGGTGGCGATCACTCGGTGGCGTATCCACTGATCAAGGCGCATGCCGTGCGGTACGAGGGGTTGAACATCCTACATATCGACTCGCACCCTGATCTGTATGACAGTCAGCAGATCGGTCCGCTGGGTCATGGCTGCCCGTTTGCGCGGGTGATGGAGACGTGCCAGATCAACCGCCTGGTACAGGTGGGCATCCGCACCATGAACAAGCACCAACAGGAACAGGCCGACAAGTTCGGGGTCGAGGTGATAGACATGCGCAACTGGCGCCCGGACCTTGAAATCAGCTTTGACGGCCCCGTTTACCTGTCACTGGATCTGGACGCGCTGGACCCGGCATTTGCGCCGGGCGTATCGCACCATGAACCCGGCGGCCTCAGTACTCGTGAGGTGATCGACCTGATCCACAGGTTCGAAGGGCAATTGATTGGCGCAGATATTGTCGAATTGAACCCGCACCGCGACCCCTACGGTATGACGGCGATGGTGGCGGCAAAGTTTGTGAAAGAGATCGGGGGGCGGCTTTTGTCACGCTAAGGTCACGGGTATTTCGGGTCGCACGCGGCGGTAAGTTTAAGGTAAGTCGCTGTTAAAGATGGAAATTTTAACTTTCCATGTCCCATCCGATTGACGTTTCAGCACATTGACAAATTTTCCCTGCTCAGGCGGGTTCGAGTTTTCGATGGAATAGGTCCCGACCTGATAGGCCATATCCCCATCAACCCCGAAATCAATCAGCTCATTTTTGTGGGTGCCCCCGGTACTCTCTGAAATTCGGGATCGGTAGGTTTCCAGAAACGCTGTCTTGCCGCGTGTCATCGGCTCACCGGGCGGCAACAGCATGATGTCGTCAGTAAAAAACGCTGCGCACCCTTCGGCATCGCCGCGATTGAAGGCCGCGTTATAGGCTGCGTCAAAGTCTTCCAGTGTTTTTTTCATGTCCATGGGCGCTCTCCGTGACGTCTTTTGCCGAGAAAGGTCACCCGTATCGTGCCACGGCACATGCTGTTCTACAAACGCGCGCGTTTTTGAGTTCAGTTACCGCCGGGGTGGGCGGCTTTTGTAGACAGGAAGTTTCCAGCCAAACAACAGCGATCCTGCCCGCAACGCCCAACACGTCAAGGCGCAGGCCCCCAATGTCAAAAGCTCATCAAACCCCAGGCGGTCTGCGATCACGGCCGTCATGGCACCTGCAAAGGCGCAAGAAACATACAGCTCACCTTGCTTCAGGACCAGAGGTACTTCGTTGCAGACCACATCACGCATCAGCCCGCCCAGACAGCCGGTACAGATACCCATCAGAACCACGATTGTCCCGGATTGCCCCAGCGCAAGTGCCGCTCCGGTTCCAGCAGCGACAGCGATGGACAGGGCGAAGCTGTCCAGCCAGACCAGCAAGTTGTACCGGCTTTCGACCAGATGGGCGGTAAAGAATACCAGCACTGCAGCTGCGGTTCCGATCAGGATATAAGCCGGTTGGCCGACCCAAAAAATCGGATGTCTGTCCAGCAGCAAATCGCGCACCGTGCCGCCGCCAACGGCGGTCAGGCAAGCGATGAAAGCAAACCCGACCAGGTCCAATTGTGCCCGGCTGGCGACCAAAGCTCCGGTCAGGGCAAAGACCAGAACTGCGGCATAGTCCAGCAGGGCAAGGCCGCTCAAGATTTGGCCTTTTGCGGCTTGAACGGGGCCATGCCCGCGCGGGCAAGCTCGTCAGCTTTTTCGTTTTCAGGATGGCCTGCGTGTCCCTTGACCCATTCCCATGTCACGTCGTGCCGGGTCTGCGCCTCATCCAGTCGCTGCCACAGATCGACATTCTTGACCGGCTTCTTGTTCGAGGTTTTCCAGCCGTTCCGCTTCCATCCGAATATCCAACCTGTGACGCCGTTCTTCACATAGGCGCTGTCGGTGACGACGGTGATTTTCGAGGCCCGTTCCAAGGTTTCCAGCGCGCTGATCGCGGCCAGCAGTTCCATACGGTTGTTGGTGGTCTCAGACTCGCCGCCTTTCAGCTCGCGCTCTTTCAAAACAGTCTCGCCGTCCACCGCGCGAAGCAACACCCCCCAGCCGCCCGGACCAGGATTGCCGGAACAGGCGCCGTCGGTATAGGCGAACAGCTCAGGCATGCGCCAGTACCAGAATGAACCCGTCATAAGACCCGGCCAGACCCGTACCCATGCCGGTGGTAATCCGGTCAACAGTAAACCCGGCACGCGCCAGAGCCTCTTCGATCTCCGTCTGCGAGAAATAGGTGTAATAGCGGTCCAGATCGTCGCGGTGGTCGCCCGTGCCCAGTTTCAGCCCCAGGAAAAAGATGCCCTCGGGTTTCAGCGCCCGATGTATCGAGGCCAAGTGGCGCGGGAAATCCGCGCGCGGGGCATGCAGCAGGGAAAAGCTGGCATAAACTCCATCATACGCCGCCTCTTCGGTCACGTCGTCAAACGTACCCAGGTGCGCATCGACGCCGTTTTCGCGGGCATGCTCGACAAAGGCGGGGGTGGCGTCCAGTGCCCGCACCGTCAGCCCCTCGC
Organism: Ruegeria sp. AA6; assembly: GCF_056542865.1. Taxonomy (NCBI): domain Bacteria; kingdom Pseudomonadati; phylum Pseudomonadota; class Alphaproteobacteria; order Rhodobacterales; family Roseobacteraceae; genus Ruegeria; species Ruegeria sp. AA6. The sequence goes on along the minus strand of NZ_JBQGAN010000013.1, from coordinate 36,525 downwards.
GCATGAAAAAGGCGCTGTCCGATCCAGGGCCCGAGCCAAGATCCAGAACATGACCTGTGCCGACAGCCTCGGTAAAGGCCATGCGAGCTTCGATCTGCTCTGGCGGCAGTGGGACTTGCAGATAATCTGCCACACGGGTCGCGTAAGCGTTGATCGTTCTTTTGTCGGTCATAGGTATACTCCTACAGCAAGGCAGGCTAGCACAATGGCTGTCAACAATACACGCAGCCGCAGCCACCAAACCGGGGTCAGCCGCCAATAGGCAAAGATGGCGTCCAGTACCAGCAGTCCGGCGAAACCATACATCAGGTTTGTAGCTGCGCTGATTGGCCCTCCGCCGGTTTTGAAGAAAGCCCAGAGCGCAGGCAGAACGGACAGTGTATAGAATATCGCAGCCTTGTTGCCTGATGTCTTGGTGGCGAAGCCCCACAGCACACCCGACATAAAGCTTAGGATCACTGAGCCGTAGAACAACTGAACATAAGGCCCGACAAAGCGCGATCCGAATGTTTGTGTGCCCCATGCGTGCAGATCGTCGTTAAGGTAGGTCAATGCGCCCCAGATGAACGGGATCAGCCCTGCCAGCCCGAGGAGTAGCGGCGCCCTTGGAACTCCGTTCATGCGGGCTCTCTCAGCACACGCGGTACCTTGAATTCGACGTTTTCAACTGCGGTTTCAACCAATTCTACGGTCACATTGTAATGGTGGCGGAAGGCGTCGATCACCTCGTTAACCAAAACCTCTGGCGCCGAGGCCCCTGCAGTGATCGCAACGGACGAAATGCCTTCCAGCGCGCGCCAGTCAATCTCGGTTGCGCGCTGCACCAGTTGCGCATAGTCGCACCCGGCGCGCGAGGCAACTTCGACCAAACGGCGCGAGTTCGAGGAGTTCGGCGCGCCGACCACCAGCAAAGCGTCCGATTTTGGGGCGACGGCCTTGACTGCCTCTTGCCGGTTGGTGGTGGCGTAGCAGATGTCTTCTTTATGCGGGCCTACGATGGAAGGAAAACGTGCTTCTAGCGCCGCAATAATGTCTTTGGTGTCGTCCACGGAAAGGGTAGTCTGGGTGACAAAGGCCAGTTTGTCCGTATCGCGTACCTGCACGGTGGCGACATCTTCGACCGTTTCGACCAGTAGAACTTCGCCCTCGGGCAATTGACCCATGGTGCCGACGGTTTCGGGGTGACCCTTGTGGCCGATCATGATCATCTGCAGTCCGGCGTCAGCGTGGCGCTGCGCCTCGACATGGACTTTTGACACCAGCGGGCAGGTGGCGTCGACGTAGATCATCTCGCGCTGGGCGGCTGTTGCAGGAACCGATTTCGGCACGCCATGCGCCGAGAAAATCACCGGGCGGTCATCGGGGCATTCGTCCAGTTCTTCGACAAAGACGGCCCCTTTGGCGCGCAGACCGTCGACGACAAATTTGTTGTGCACGATCTCATGGCGCACATAAACGGGGGCGCCCCATTTCTGTAGCGCCATTTCCACAATCTTGATGGCCCGGTCGACACCGGCACAGAACCCGCGTGGTGCGGCGAGGTAAAGAGTGAGGGGGGGCTTGGTCATGTCGCGGTCTCCATAGGCCACAGGTAAGTCTTTTCCTGGCCTTGGTCCAGACGCGTCCTTGTCATTTATCTGACATGAATCGGTGTTACCCAACAGATGTTTCATCACCTGCTTATAGTTAAAAAGGCGCGGTCAATGACAACTGTCCTGACCGCGCCTGTTTCCCCGCCCGGCTTTGGTGAGCGCCGGGCTTTGTTACTGTCCGCTGGCAGCTGCGACGCTTCGCGGCTCCATCGGCATTTCGCGCGGAGGCCGCCCTATCACGTCGCGCAGGTCTTCAAGTTCGATGAAGTTATCTGCTTGGCGGCGCAGCTCGTCCGAAATCATCGGCGGCTGGCTGCGGATCGTCGATACGACAGATACGCGCACACCCTGACGTTGCAGGCTGGCAATTAGCGGGCGGAAATCCCCATCGCCCGAGAACAGCACAATATGATCGACACGTGGTGCCAGTTCCATGGCATCGACAGTCAGCTCGATATCCATGTTTCCTTTGACTTTCCGACGCCCCATGCTGTCGGTGTACTCTTTGGCCGGTTTCGTGACCATGGTGAAGCCGTTGTAATGCAGCCAGTCAACCAATGGACGGATCGGCGAGTACTCGTCGTTTTCAAGTAGCGCTGTATAGTAAAAAGCCCGGAGCATCTTACCACGGCGCATGAATTCCTGGCGCAGCAGTTTGTAGTCGATGTCAAACCCCAGTGCTTTTGCGGCTGCATAAAGATTCGAGCCGTCGATGAACAGCGCTAGCCGTTCGTCTTTATAAAACATAAATAGTTCCTTCCGGTACAAACCAGCAGCGTCGGGAGATAGGTGAGTGAGCTAAAAAATAGGCAACGCGCTGATACCTCTATAATTAGGACTTTTAAAGTGTATCGCAAGCATGCAATTCGCCGAATGTGGGGGGTAAAATGAGCAAATCTTCGTCAAAAGCGGTGATTGCACTGGGTGCTAATATCAGTTTGAGAGAGTCTGGGCCCAAGGTGACACTTCAAAGGGGTATTGACGCGATTTCGCGTCATGGTGTGGTGATTCGCTCTGTCAGCCGCTTTTTTGAGACACCGTGTTTCCCGGCCGGCGCCGGGCCGGACTACGTGAATGCGGCCGCGCTGATCGAAACCGACCAGAGCCCGCACGAGTTGCTGCGCCTGCTGCATGAGGTCGAACATGAATTTGGCCGCGAAAGGATGCAACGCTGGGGCATGCGAACGCTGGATCTGGATCTGGTCTGTTACGACGATCTCATCCTGCCGGATCGGGCAGAATATGAGCGCTGGCTGAACCTGCCGTCCGAGATGCAGAAACAGCAGGCACCGGACCAATTGATCTTACCGCATCCACGCCTTCAAGACCGGGCATTTGTGTTGGTTCCAATGGCAGATGTGGCCCCGGATTGGCGGCATCCGGTGTTGGGGCGGACCGTGGCCGAGATGTTGGCAGACTTGCCTGTGGATGAAATTGAGGCCGTAACCCCATTGTGAACAGCAGCACCGCGCCATTTCCTGCTTGTCAAGCCGGAGATTCGCGCTTAGATAAACCCCTTCCTGACATGGATTCAGTAACGGAGAGCGCCCCATGGCCCGCGTGACGGTAGAAGATTGCGTAGACAAGGTACAAAACCGGTTCGAACTGGTGATGCTTGCCGCTCATCGTGCGCGTGAGATTTCGGCCGGTGCGGCGATCACCGTCGACCGTGACAACGACAAAAACCCTGTCGTGTCTCTGCGTGAAATCGCGGAGGAGACCCAGAGCGCCGACGAGCTGCGCGAGCGCCTGATCGAGGCCAACCAGACTCAGATCGAGGTGGACGAGCCGGAAGAAGATCAGATGGCTCTGCTGATGGGTGCGGAATCGGACAAGCCTGCTGATGACGACATGTCGGAAGAGAAGCTTCTGCGCGCTCTGATGGAGGCGCAAGGCCAGGGGTAATCCCCAGACACGAAGGTGCGGACCGGATGATTTCTGCTGACGACCTGATTGCGCTGGTCCGCAATTATAACCCCAAAACCAATGCAGAGCGCATCGCCCGGGCCTATGAGTTCGGGATGCAGATGCATGAGGGGCAGTTCCGCCATTCCGGCGAACCCTATTTTAGCCATCCCGTTGCCGTTGCCGCCATCCTGACCGAACAGCGTTTGGATGATGCGACCATTATCACGGCTCTGTTGCACGATACGATCGAGGACACCAAAGCCAGCTACGGCAAGGTGGCCGAGCTGTTCGGGGATGAGGTCGCAAAGCTGGTCGATGGCGTGACCAAGCTGACCAACCTGCAGCTTTCCAGCCGTGAAACGAAACAGGCCGAAAACTTTCGCAAGCTGTTCATGGCGATGTCCAAGGATTTGCGAGTCATTCTGGTCAAGCTGGCCGACCGTCTGCACAACATGCGCACGATCAAGGCGATGCGCCCCGAAAAGCAGGTGGTCAAAGCGCGTGAGACGATGGATATCTATGCACCGCTTGCTGGTCGGATGGGTATGCAATGGATGCGTGAGGAACTGGAAGACCTGGCCTTCCGCGTGCTGAACCCCGAAGGCCGCCAATCAATCATTCGCCGTTTCATCACTCTGCAACGCGAAACCGGTGATGTAATCCACCGGATCACCGGTGACATGCGGCACGAGTTGGAAAAGGCCGGGATCGAGGCCGAGGTCTTCGGTCGCGCCAAGAAACCCTATTCGATCTGGCGCAAGATGCAGGAAAAGGATCAGGGCTTTTCGCGCCTGTCCGATATTTACGGGTTCCGCATTATTACCCAGACCGAGGAAGACTGCTATCGCACCCTCGGCGCGATCCACCAGCGTTGGCGCGCGGTGCCGGGGCGGTTCAAGGATTATATCAGTCAGCCGAAGTCGAACGGGTATCGCTCGATCCACACAACGGTCTCGGGGCGCGATGGCAAACGGGTCGAGGTGCAAATCCGCACCCGTCAGATGCATGACGTGGCCGAAACCGGCGTCGCGGCGCACTGGTCCTATCGCGATGGTGTGCGCTCGGAAAACCCGTTCGCCGTTGACCCGGCCAAGTGGATTGCGAACCTGACCGAGCAATTCGACAGCGAGGATGATCACGAGGACTTCCTCGAAGCTGTCAAGCTCGAGATGTATTCGGACCAGGTGTTCTGCTTCACGCCCAAAGGCGACGTAGTGAAACTGCCACGCGGCGCGACGCCGATAGACTTTGCCTACGCCATCCACACGCGGATCGGACATGCCTGTGTTGGGGCCAAGGTGGACGGCATTCGCGTGCCGCTTTGGACCCGGATAAAAAATGGGCAGTCGGTAGACATCATCACTGCGGACGGACAGACCCCGCAGGTCACCTGGCTTGAGATCGCAGTGACCGGAAAGGCACGTACCGCTATCCGCCGCGCTCTGCGCGAGGTGGATCGTGAGCGGTTCATCAAGCTGGGCAAGGAACTGGCGCGGTCCGGTTTCGATCATGTTGGTCGCAAAGCCACTGACAAGGCGTTGGACACTGCAGCCAAGCATTTGCGTTTGAAAGACAGGCATGAGTTGCTTGCCCGTCTAGGCAGTGCCGAATTGACTGCGCATGAGGTAGTCAGTGCGGTTTATCCGGAGCTTACGCAGGATGAAGGCGATGCCATTTCACCGCGCCGCGCCGTGATCGGTCTTGAGCCGGGCCAAAAATTCGACCGCGCGCCCTGCTGCCAACCTCTGCCGGGCGAGCGCATTGTCGGTATCACCTATCGCGGAAAGGGCGTGGTCGTGCACGCCATCGATTGTGACCGGCTCTCCGACTACGAAAGCGAACCTGACCGCTGGGTCGACCTGCATTGGCATTCGGGTACGCACCCGGCCGTCTACGGGGTGACGCTGGATCTGACCATCGGTAATGACGCCGGAGTGTTGGGGCGTATTTGTACATTGATCGGCGAGAAAAAGGCCAATATCTCGAACCTGGAGTTCGTTGATCGCAAACCGGATTTTTACCGTCTTCTGATCAGTGTCGAACTGCGCGATCTGGAACAGTTGCACTCGCTGATGCTGATGCTTGAGGCCGAAAGCGACGTTGCTGCTGTCGAACGCTACAGAGACAGGGAAAAAACCGCGGTTGCGGCTGGCTGAGAAGGGGTGATCAGGAGTGGTTTTCAAGCGCCGAGACCGACGCTCGCCCATTCAGATCGCTTCGGAATTCGTCTATCCGCGCGGTGGCTGGACCCGAGCTTTCCACTACGTCAAACACCGCATACGGCGACTGCCGGATACGCCTGAACGCATCGCGCGTGGGGTCGGGGTAGGTGTGTTCACCGCATTCACACCTTTGTATGGGTTGCACTTTGTGGTCGCCGCCGCGCTGAGCCGTATCTTGAACGGTAACTTGCTGGCGTCGCTCAGCGGCACGTTTTTCGGCAACCCCTTGACCTACGTTCCTATCGGCGTCGTTTGCTTGCAGATCGGTCATTTCCTGCTGGGAGATGACTTTGAAGAGGGTGAGACTCACGGCCTAATGAACAGTTTTGCCCAGGCGATGGGTGACTTGAAGAACAACTTTCTGGCCTTGTTTACAGATCGTGTCGCCGACTGGCAGGGGCTGGGTATTTTCTATGATGAGGTGTTTTTCCCCTGGCTAATTGGAGGTATTCCACCAGGACTGGTGGCGGGTGTGATCTGCTATTACCTCAGCCTGCCTGTGGTGCGGACCTACCAACAGCGTCGTCGTGCCCGTATCAAGGCGAAATTCGATGAAATCAAACGTTTGGCCGAAACCAAGGCTGCCGTTTCGGTGACAAACCCATTAGGCTCGGGCCGGAATTCGGGAAAGGAATCAAGCGATGTCTGACAGCCACCTGCGTCTGGGCGTGAATATCGACCATGTTGCCACCGTGCGGAACGCACGCGGCGGCGCCTATCCCGACCCATTGCGCGCCGCTAAACTGGCCGAAGATGCAGGCGCCGACGGGATCACCGCCCACCTGCGCGAAGACCGGCGCCATATCTCGGACGCTGATATCGACGGGCTGATGGAGGTTCTGTCGGTGCCGCTGAACTTTGAAATGGCCGCCACGCCCGAGATGCAGAAGATCGCCCTGCGCCACAAACCGCACGCGGTTTGCATCGTGCCCGAAAAGCGCGAGGAACGTACCACCGAAGGCGGGCTTGAGGTCGCGCGCGAAGAAAACAAACTGGCCCATTACATCGCGCCTTTGCGTGAGGCCGGGTGCCGCGTGTCGATCTTCATCGCCGCCGACCAGCGACAGATCGAGGCCGCCCACCGCATCGGCGCCGAGGTGATCGAACTGCATACCGGCGCCTATTGCGATGCCCATGCCGAAGGTCACTTGGATGAGGCTGCACGCGAGTTGGAAAGCCTGCGTGAAATGTCCTCTTTCGCCCATTCACTGGGTCTTGAGGTCCATGCAGGCCACGGCCTGACCTATGATACGGTGCAACCCATCGCCGCCTTCCCCGAGGTGCGCGAACTGAATATCGGCCATTTTCTGATTGGCGAGTCGATCTTTCGCGGCCTGACCCCGGCCATCTCCGAGATGCGACGGCTTATGGATGAGGCGCGGGGATGATCACGCCCGGATTTATCGCCATATGGCTCGCTTGGTTGATGGCGGGGGGCTCTCCTGGTCCTGCTACAATGGGTATCGCCGGAACCGCAATGAACGAAGGCCGTCGGGCCGGATTGACTTTTGCGCTGGGTATCTGCGCTGGATCCGCTGCGTGGGGAGTTGCCGCCGCGCTGGGGTTGTCGGCAATTATGCTGGCCAATGTCTGGGTCTTTGAAGTCATCCGCTATGTCGGGGTGGCCTATCTGGGCTGGTTGGCGCTCAAGGCGTTGCGCCGGGCGATGACATCGGGTGAGGTCGCGTTGGGAAAGCCGGCCACAGGGGCGTTGCCTGCAATCTTCACTAAAGGTGCGGCCATTCACCTGACCAACCCCAAGGCGATCCTTAGTTGGGGGTCGATCTACGCTATCGTAGCGCCGAGTGATGCCAGCCTGACGATGCTGCTGGGCTATTTCGCGATGCTCTATGCGGGATCGCTGCTGATCTTCATCGGTTACGCTTTTCTGTTCTCGTCCGAGCGTATGGTCCGCACCTATCGCCGCGCTCGACGCTGGTTCGATTTCGCGTTCGCCGGTTTCTTTGGGGTGGCAAGTTACAAGATACTGACGGTGCGGTTGTCGTGATCCTCGGTATCGGCACAGACCTCGCGAATATCGAGCGTATTCAGGGCACGCTCGACCGGTTCGGAGATCGGTTCCGAAACCGTGTTTTCACCGAAACCGAGCAGAGCAAAGCTGAACGCCGCGCTGACACCGCAGGCACCTATGCCAAACGCTGGGCCGCGAAAGAGGCGTGTTCCAAGGCGCTGGGCACAGGTCTGCGCATGGGCATCGCATGGAAGGATATGGCCGTCACCAACTTGCGCACCGGCCAGCCCGTCATGCACGTTACAGGCTGGGCGGCCGAGCGTCTGAAAGAGATGACACCCGAGGGGCACGAGGCGATCATCCACGTCACCCTGACCGACGACCACCCCTGGGCGCAGGCGTTCGTGGTGATCGAGGCCCGTCCGCTTCAAGATCACACCGCGCAGCCTTGACTTGCCCCCCTCGGCCCCGCATGTAGCACCCCAACAACCAAAGGACCGGAGAGCAGTATGGCCGAGGACGTCAAAACCGGAAATCCCGTGTGGGAGACGATCAAAACCATCGTTTACGCTCTGTTGATCGCAGGCGTTTTCCGCACCCTGTTCTTTCAGCCGTTCTGGATTCCGTCGGGGTCGATGAAACAGACCCTGCTGATCGGGGATTTCCTGTTCGTCAACAAGATGGCCTATGGCTATTCTTATGCATCATGCCCCAGCCTGATCATTCCCAGCGTCGGTCTGAACGTCGATGCCGAGGATATTTGCGGTTGGATGCAAGGAGACAATACCCGCATCTGGGGCGGTGAACCTGAGCGTGGCGATGTCATCGTCTTCCGGCACCCGGTTACCGGGCGTGATTATATCAAACGTCTGATAGGTTTGCCTGGCGACCGCATCCAAATCCGTGAAGGCCAGATCATTCTGAACGGAACCCCGGTCCCGCAGCAGCCTGATGGAATCTTCACTGAGGTTGCTGCTCCGCAAGGCCCGCAACGTCTGCGTCCGCGTTGTGAGAATGGGCCTGTTGGGATTGGCGGCGAATGCGAAAAGTCCCGTTACATCGAAACATTGCCCAACGGCGTTTCTTACGACGTTCTGAACATCGGCGACCAGGGTTCGGACAATACGGGCATCTACACAGTGCCCGAGGGCCACTATTTCTTTATGGGCGACAACCGCGACAATTCCAGCGACAGCCGCTTGCCGCAATCTGCCGGTGGCGTTGGTTACGTGCCTTACGAAAACCTGATCGGTCGCGCTGACCGGATCATGTTCTCGTCCGCTGGTAGGTCGATGCTGTTCTTCTGGACCTGGCGCAGTGATCGCTTCTTTAAGGCGGTCAATTGAAGCTTTCAGCCGAGATAAAAGCCTTTCAGCAGCGTTTGGGGTATGAATTTTCAAGCCCCGAACTGCTGGTCCGTGCTCTGACTCACGGTTCAGTTTCGTCCGCTACCCGACCAGACAATCAGCGGCTGGAATTCCTAGGCGACCGCGTTCTGGGTCTTGTTATGGCGACGGCGTTGCTAGAGGCGGATAAAAATGCCTCCGAAGGCCAGCTTGCCCCGCGCTTTAATGCGCTGGTGCGCAAAGAGGCTTGCGCTGACGTGGCCCGTCAGATCGACCTTGGCTCAGTTCTGAAGTTGGGCCGATCTGAAATGCTGTCCGGTGGCCGTCGCAAACAGGCCCTGCTGGGCGACGCGATGGAGGCCGTCATTGCCGCCATCTACCGCGACGCAGGGTTCGAGGCCGCGCGCGACGTGATCTTGGCGCTGTGGGGTGACCGCATTCACACGGTCGAAGCGGACGCGCGCGACGCCAAAACGTCGCTTCAGGAATGGGCGCAGGCGCGGGGGCAGAAACCACCATCCTACGTGGAAATCAAACGCAGCGGTCCCGACCACGCGCCGGTATTCACCATTGCCGCCCGCTTGCAGGACGGTACTGAGGCACAGGCGACGGCCGGATCAAAACGTCAGGCGGAACAAGCCGCTGCAAAAGCGCTGCTTGACACCCTCCTGAAATAGTACCGTCCGACGGGCGGTATCCGCTCTTCATCTGGCCAAAAATATCTCGGGGGGTTTGGGGGGCTGGCCCCCCAACTGGTCGGATTGGCGTAGCCAATTCGAAACCTAGACCACTCGAATAAATCCTGCCAGCCCCGTCTTCTGATGCTCAATCACGTGGCAATGAAAAGCCCAGTCGCCGGGATTGTCGGCAACCAGAGCGATCTCGACCACCTCATCCTTCAACAAAAGCATCGTATCTGACAGGAGGGGCGGCAGTTTGCGTAGGTTTGACTTCAAAGGCACGAAAACCAGACCGTGCAGGTGGATCGGATGTGAATTCGGTGACTCATTGCGCAACCGCAGCACATAACTTTTACCCAGCTCCAAAGTCGCCAAGGGGCCAATCCCCTGCGCTGCATCGCCGGGCCATGGTGATCGATTGATCGACCAGAAGTTATACCCCAGAGAGCCACAAAGCCCGTTGTTGGGCGCACCGCCTTCGGGCGTCCAACCGAAGACAAACTCATGAATTTCGGCCTGCGCCAAATCGGGTTTAGCCACGGGGTTCGCTGGCAGGCGGCGCAGGTCGCGCAAGTCGCGTCGAACCGTGCTGCCGACGGCACGCAGGCGGGTCATGGCCCGGTTCTTTTGTCCGGGAAATTTGGCGATTAGATCAACCGATTTGCCTTCCTCTGACGGCATCTTCACCGCAAAGTCGACCCGCTGACCGGGGCCGATCAGCAAAGGTTCATCCGCGCTTGGCATCGGAACGTCAACTTCGACCGGGTGGCCGTCCCAGGCGACAATCCGCGCGTCTGCGCCGTCCAGATGTACCTTGTAGATACGTGTGGTGTCGGTATTGACCACGCGCAGACGAACAAGGCTGCCCGCACTGTGGTCGTAGATCGGGTCAGCTAACCAATTCGCAGTTTGAACATTGCCGAAGGTCCCGGCGCGCGCAGCCCCACGGGCCGTATAAGCGGGTAACAACTGATCCGCGTCATCCAGCCGAAAATCGCGCAGGTTGACCACCTGTTCGCTGTCGAAACCGGGGTCTTCTTCCTCGGCGATCACCATCACACCGGTTAACCCTTGGGCCATTTGATCCATTGTCATGCAATGCGGGTGATACCAATATGTGCCGGCGTCAGGTGGGATGAATTCATACCTGAACACCTCATCTTGTCCAATTGGCATCTGCGTCAGATAAGGCACTCCGTCCATTTCGTTTGAGATGCGCAGCCCGTGCCAGTGCATCGCGGTATATTCGGGCAACGTATTGCGTACGGGCAGACGCATGACCTTGCCCTGCTGCCCATATAGAACCGGAGGCGGCGCGTTCGGAGACAGGCTGACCATGCCGGTCGTCATCTGACCTCGTAAGGCAAAGCTGGCGGGCTGGACAACCAGCTCGGGGGTGCCCGCAGCTAGCCTCAAACCACCAAGGCCCAGTGCGCCGGCAGCCGTGCCACCGGCCAAAAGAAACTCTCGTCGGTTCATATCGACCTCATGGATTGAGGGATTGCCTGGCTGGGATTGGCGCGGCGTGTGATGGTGGTGCCACCGTTAACGCATGGCCGCAATGCGACAAATCCCTCTGGCCCGCGCGCGCTTTCTGCTATAGGGGTGCGCACTTGCAAACAGGATCGCAGGACACATGACCACACGCGCCGGATTTATCGCCCTGATCGGAGAGCCCAACGCAGGCAAATCCACCCTTCTGAACCGTATGGTCGGGGCCAAGGTCTCGATCGTGACGCATAAGGTGCAGACCACCCGCGCCCGCATTCGCGGTGTGGCGATGGAAGGCGATGCGCAACTGGTCTTTGTCGACACGCCGGGCCTGTTCAAGCCACGCCGCCGTCTGGACCGCGCTATGGTCGCCGCCGCATGGGGCGGGGCTGCGGATGCCGATATCGTAGTGCTGATGGTCGAAGCCCATCGCGGCATCACCGAAGGTGTTGAACGCATCCTTGAAGGTCTGGAAGAGATCGGGCAGGGCCGCACCATCGCATTGGCGATCAACAAAATCGACAAGGTGCCGAGCGAAAAGCTGCTGGCCCTGACCAGCGACCTGAATGCGCGCTATCCGTTTGCCGAAACCTTCATGATCTCGGCCGAGAAGGGCCACGGCGTCGATGATTTGCGCAAATGGCTGGCCTCAGAGCTGCCGGAAAGCCCGTGGTTGTACCCAGAAGACCAGATCGCCGATCTGCCCCTGCGCATGATCGCCGCCGAGATGACGCGCGAGAAATTGACCCTGCGGCTGCATCAGGAATTGCCTTATCAGCTGACGGTCGAGACTGAGAATTGGGAAGAGCGCAAGGATGGCTCGGCCAAGATTGATCAGGTCATCTATGTTATGCGCGATGGTCACAAGGGGATCGTACTGGGCAAGCGCGGCGAGACCATCAAGGCAGTCAGTCAGGCCGCGCGGGCGGAGCTGGAAGAGTTCCTCGACCGCAAGGTTCACCTGTTTCTTCAGGTCAAAGTCCGACCAAACTGGTTAGAGGAATCCGAACGCTATTCGGAAATGGGGCTGGACTTCAAAGACGGCAACGCATGACACGCCTGACGGCTGAATTCTGGGTTCACGCCTATCTGGCGCGGTTGCGATTTCAGGAAATCCCTGCGTTTGTTGTGGCGCATGGGGACAACACAGCGGGCGCTGTTCTGGTCAAGCTCAACACCTTGGACGGCCTTGCCGTCGCCTTCCAACGCAGCTTTGATCTGATGAGCGGCGAGCGGAAATGGGTCGAACTCTCCTCCGGCCCCGAGGCAGACGTGGACATAGCCATCGAACGCCAGCGCAGCTTTGACCCCGATCTATGGGTGATCGAGGTCGAGGATCGTCAGGGGCGGCATCTGCTGGGTGAAGAGGGGCTGGACTAAGCTCCAACGGGACTGGCCGACACAGTCCAAAATTCTATTTGTGGCATGCGTTCTGCCCGACGTACAGAAATGCTATCCCAATTTGTGACCTATCCCTAAAAGGTTGGAATTTATGAAGATCTTATCGTTTGCCTGCCGTCTTTCCAGTTTGTTGTTCTTTTGCAGTGCGTTTTCTGCAGCGGCACAACCAATAGTGGGCTGGGTCTATCAACTTGACGGGCTAGCTGCTTTTCAGGGAGACGCGAAACTGGATGACGGCGGAGAGTTCTCGGCAAGCCGGGCCTTTTTGCGCGCTACCGCACTTTACAATCTGGAAGGCGGAAACTCTGTAGGCCTGTCAGCCAGTTTCGGTAGATTTGACTACAGTTTCAGCGAGGCGAAAAACCAACCGTGGGAAGATATCCGGGACATTCGTGTTTCTGTGCCGTTGCGATTTCGAGTTGGGGACACCGCCACTGTATTTGTATCGCCACAAATTAGATGGGATTATCAAAGCGGTGCCTCTGCCTCGGATGGGCGGACCTACGGCGTTTTTGCAGGTATCGCGTGGAGGCTGAGTGAACGTCTCACCATTGGTCCTGCTTTCGGCGCGTTTTCGCAGCTTGAAGATGACGATACAGATTTCTTTCCTGCATTGCTGGTGGATTGGGACATCAACGACCGTTGGAACCTGAACACCGGCTCAGGAATTGGCGCTACACAAGGTCCGGGACTGACTCTAAGCTATGCGCTGAATGAAGAAATGAGCCTGTCTCTGTCCGCCCGATCCGAGAGAATACGATTCCGTTTGGATGAAGATGATCTTGCGCCCAACGGGGTTGGCGAAGACAAAAGTATACCCGTGGTTTTGGCTTTCGGATACTCTCCGAACCCCGGCGTGTCTTTAAACGTATTTGCAGGTGCCGAGTTTGACGGTCGTTTGACCCTGGACGATGCGGACGGAACAGAACTTAGCCGCCAGAGCTATGAGACGGCACCTCTGGTTGGCTTTGCGTTCAGGGTCAGGTTCTGATTGCCCTGTTGAGCCCATTTGCATGTCTTGCGTTGCCTGGCGCTATGCTGTCTGTTGCTCTGATGAGGTCGCATCTGGGCAATAGGAGCATCTGTGGACTGGCGTGATCACGGCATACTTTTGACCTCTCGCCGGCATGGTGAGACCGCAGCAATCATCGACGTATTCACAGAGGGTCACGGGCGCCACGCCGGGGTGGTTCGGGGTGGAGCCAGCCGCAAGATCGCGCCCATTCTTCAACCGGGTGCTCAGCTAGACGTTCTGTGGAGGGCGCGGTTGGAGGAACATATCGGCACCTTTCAGGTCGAGCCCTTGCGGTCGCGGGCAGCGGCGGCGTTTTCCGGGCGACTGGCGCTGGCTGGGCTGAACGCGGTAGTGGCTCTTTTGTCCTTCAGTCTGCCAGAACGAGAACCGCATCCGGCTATCTATAAGCAAACTGAGCAGTTGATGGATTTGCTTGGGCAGGATGAGATTTGGCCGTTGGCCTATCTGCGTTGGGAACTGGCAATGCTGGAAGAACTGGGTTTCGGCCTCGACCTGACGGTATGTGCGGCAACTGGTGCGACAAGCAATCTGGTTTACGTCTCACCCAAAACTGGTCGCGCAGTCAGTGCTGAAGGGGCCGGAGAATGGGCGGACAGGCTGTTGCCGCTGCCGCCTTGCCTGCGCGGCGAAGGGGCAGCGCCGGACAATGAGATTGTTCAAGGACTGCAAACCACTGGGTATTTTCTGGAACACCGGCTGGCCCCGTCACTGGGCCACAACCCACTGCCCGAGGCGCGGGCGCGTTTCTTGGATCAGTTTACTCGACGGCTGTGAACACCATTTCATGGCCGTCTTCGTTGCGCAGGATCAGTATGTCACCTGACACTTCTGACTGGGTCATCGCCATAAGGGCTGCAAAGTAAAAGCCCTCGGCCTCAAGCCCGGCACAGGCGGCGCGGGTGGCCGAAAGGTCAGTGATTTCAAACCAAGGGTAGGGGGCGTTCAGGGTGCCGCGATAGCTGTTGCACGGAGCGTTTCCTTCGATCTTGCCCTCTTCGGGAAACCGCAGAAGGGCGCTGGCTTCGAACGGCTTGCCATCAACTTCCTGCAGCGCCCATGTTTGGTCCGCAGCACCATAGGCGGCGACGGTTTCGTCCTTTTCGCATTGGAATAAGGCCAGCAGGGGAAGGGTCAGGATCAATCGTGTCATGTCACGGTCTTTGCGTATGAAAGAGGCGCCCGGAACTTATGAGTTAGTATGGAATCTTACCGCTTATCAATTCGTCACGAACTTCCAGGCGCGGGCGCCAGTTGTATTTGGTGTCTTCCCGCACGGGTGCCCAAGTCAGCGCGCCGCTGGACCGCCATGGGTCAAGGATGATCCCGTCATACATCGAATCCCCTTTGGCGCTGATCAGGGCCGAATGGTGGATGATCCGAAACTGTGTCGGTGGCGAAGTGGCCCAATGCAGGTCCAGCGTGCGGAAGTTTTCACGCTTCAGCCGCGTGGTCATGGCCTGCGCCCAGTCATTGCACAGGCCATACTCGCGAAATCCGTTGATGACCTTGGCGTTGTGGATAATGGCCGAGTCGGTGACGTTCCATTCCTGCTTCAACTGTTGGGAATAGGAATAGGCGATCGTCGCGGCCCGCTCTGCTTCGGTCGGGTCAACCTCTGGCCCCAGCGCGCGGATGGCTTGCGCCAGATCATCCACATCGTTCTGAGTGGCCGTAGGTTTGGTCGCAGCACAGCCGCCAAGAACGAGCAGCGCAAGGGTTGCCCAAAGTGCAAAGAGTCGTCTGGTCATTCCAGGTGCCACTGTTTTCCTAAAGTCCACTAGCTGCCCTAACGGGAATCTAGTCCGAGTTCAAAGGCCATCCGTTTGCGTCGGCGGAATTGCCCGGCTGTTGGGTGATATAGGCTTGGAGCAGAAAAAGACCCGGCACAAGGCCGGGTCAGTCGGGGAAACAGGAGCGTCGAGATCGATCAGCTCAGCAAACGCCGAGCAATAACCTGTGCCTGAATCTCGGCAGCCCCTTCGAATATGTTCAGAATACGCGCATCGCACAGGACACGGCTGATCTTATATTCCAGCGCAAAGCCGTTGCCGCCGTGGATCTGCAGCCCATTGTCGGCGGCCGCCCACGCAACTCGTGCGCCCAGCAGCTTCGCCATGCCGGCCTCAAGGTCGCAGCGTTGACCGTGGTCCTTTTCCCAAGCCGAGAAATAGGTGAGCTGGCGCGCGATCATGATCTCAGCCGCCATCATCGCCAGTTTGCCGGACACGCGGGGGAAGTTGATCAGCGACTTGCCGAATTGCTTGCGGTCCTGCGCGTATTGTATGGCGATATCCAGCGCGCTTTGGGCCACGCCAATGGCACGGGCAGCAGTTTGGATGCGCGCGGATTCGAAGGTTTCCATCAGCTGTTTGAAGCCTTTGCCCTCTTCGCCGCCCAAAAGGTTCTCGCCTTTAACCTTGAAGCCGTCAAAACCCAGCTCGTATTCCTTCATGCCGCGATAGCCCAGAACTTCAATCTCACCTCCGGTCATGCCGGGGGTGGGGAAGGGGTTCTCATCGGTGCCGGGTGTCTTTTCGGCCAGGAACATGGACAGGCCGCGATGGTCCGTGCTGCCGGAGTTGGTGCGAGCCAGAAGGGTCATCACATGGGTCCGCGCCGCATGCGTGATCCACGTCTTGTTGCCGGTGACTTCATAATCCCCATCGGCGTTCTTGACGGCGCGGGTGCGCAGGCTGCCAAGGTCTGACCCGGTGTTGGGTTCTGTAAATACGGCGGTCGGCAGAATTTCAGCGCTGGCCAGTTTCGGCAGCCAGTTGGCCTTCTGCTCATCGGTGCCGCCTGCGATAATCAGCTCGGCCGCGATCTCTGAGCGCGTGCCCAGCGAACCCACACCGATATAGCCGCGCGACAGTTCCTCAGACACCACACACATCGAGGCTTTGGATAGGCCGAACCCGCCGAATTCCTCGGGGATGGTCAGGCCGAAAACGCCCATTTCGGCCAGTTCCTCGATAATCTCGATCGGGATCAGCTCATCCTTGAGGTGCCATTCATGGGCGTTCGGCTCGACCTTCTCTTGCGCGTAGCGGCGGAACTGGTCGCGGATCATTTCCAGTTCTTCATCCAAGCCCGAGGCACCGAACATAGTCGCGCCAGCCTGATCTTCCATCAGGGTTACCAGACGTGTGCGGGCGGCCTGAGAGTTTGCCTGCGCCATCAACGTCTGTATTTCGCTGCATTGAAAGCCAGACAACGCGTCCCAGCCTAGGCCCATGTCCTGCAGACGCACGACCTCGCCCTGGTTCATCGGGATGCCGCCAGCGATCTGGTGCAGGTACTCGCCGAACGCAATCTGGTGCAGCAATTGTTCGATTTCACCGAACTTGCCATCCGCATCCAGCGCCTCTGCCCAGCGTTGCATTTGTTGCAGCGACTGGTTGTAGGTCGCCAGCCAGGACAGCCCATGCGCCGCTGTTTGGTTGGCCTCAATCAACGCGCCTGAGACACGACCGTCTTGGGTAACCATCTCGCGGACGGATTCGCGGGAGCGTTCGAACACTGTGTCCACAGCAGGCAGGGCTGCACGGGTCAGTGTCAGAAGGTCGGGCAAAATCGCGGATGTCGTCATCGGGGTCATATCCTGTCCGTCATGGGCCATGAATCACGTCCTTCTTAGGTGTCGTCTGGTCATATCATGCTGCACGTGCAGCGCAACAAAAATACGAATTACGCCACGAAATAGTTCGAAAATTGCTTTGACGATTTTGCAGTGCAGCGTTCGTCAAGAGTGTTATCACGGGCGCATGACGTTGTTTTCGCTACTCACTCCGCATGATCTTTTGCTGGCCGCATCTGTCGCTTTTTTGGCCGGGTGGGTCAAAGGCATGGTCGGGTTTGCCATGCCGATGGTTCTTGTTTCGGGGCTGAGTATGTTCCTGCCGCCGGATCTGGCGATCGCAGGGTTGATTCTGCCAACGCTGGTGACCAATGGGGTTCAGGCGCTGCGCGAGGGTTTCCCGGCCGCCGTTTCAGCGATCAAGCAGTTTCGTGTTTTCCTGATTGTGGGGCTGGTGTTCCTTCTGCTTGGGGCTCAGCTGGTCAGCGCAGTACCCGCCCGGACTTTTCTGCTGTTGATCGGCATAGCGGTTACCTTCTTTGCCCTCATACAGGTGTTAGGAGTTCGGCTGATCCTTAGAAACCCGTCCGCGCGAATCGAAGTGGCTATTGGTGCCATCGCCGGTTTCGTGGGGGGTATGTCCGGCATTTGGGGACCGCCAACCGTTGCCTATCTGACTGCACTGAATACTCCCAAAGCGGTGCAGATGCGCGTGCAGGGGGTAATTTACGGGTTGGGTGCAGTAGCGCTGATGCTGGCGCATTTTGGGTCCGGCATCTTTAGGGCAGAAACGGCCCCGTTTTCAGCGATCTTGATCGCCCCGGCTTTGGCCGGAATGTGGATTGGGTTGTGGTTGCAATCGCGAATAGACCAAGCGGTGTTTCGCAAGGTGACGTTGCTGGTTTTGCTGGTCGCGGGCGTGAACCTGCTTCGCCGGGGTCTTATGGGTTAGGTGCGCTTATCCGCGAAGCGGAAAGCGAAGTACAAAGCCAGCATCAGGAAAAACAGGCCCGAGATATCGCCTATCAGATAGGCGACATATTCCACACGAGCACTGCCGAATGCCAAATTGGTCAGCCCAGAAACCAAGAATGACGTGATTATGCCAACCCCCATGATACAGGACCAGCATGGTTTGCGATCTGGGTGTGGAAACAAATCCCACCCTGCCCATTTGCAAAGGTAGAACACCGCTGGCACCGTCGTGACGGCAATCACCATGGCCATCATCCGGCTTGGCAAGAACACGTCGCTGCCGCCCAGGAAAGCAAAGACCAGAAAAACACCGGGTAGCAAAGCGAAAATCGCCCGCCAGCCCAACAACCACGCCGACAGAACCCGCACACCATGTGGCAGGAACAGAAGGCTTGCCCGACTGGGATATTCAGGAAAGAACACGTTCTGAAGGGGCATCAGAACCTCAAACGTGAGGTAAGACGCCACGACATAGGCCAAAGAGGCATAGAGCGTGTCGGTAGCCCACCTGCGCACGAGTATCAGCCACCACTGCGCAGGTTGCGGGGGTTACCTGGGAGCATGAACGATATACCGGCCCCGGTTGGCGGTGCCGCTTTGCGACAAGTAGCCTTTTTGGACCAGTGATTTCAGCGCGCGGAAGAAAGTCGGCCGCGAGACGCTTTGGACCAGCGTGTGCTCGATCAAGCCGAATGTGCGCACTTCTTCGTCAGATTTCGACAGCTCTTCGGCAGCGTAGTAAATATCACGCTCAACCGGAGACAGCTGTTCAAGGCCCAAGGTCCGTTCCATGCTTTGCATCAGCTTGCGCAGTTCGGTTAGTTTTGAGATTTCGGTCATATCTTACCTGTCTTTAGACGTGCCATATGTCGCTGCCTGACGACAATTCACAAGAAACATATCCGTCGCCGGATACAATCTAGTCTCTTATTGACACTCATCCCCTTTGTCTTACACTACTTCCGTTATTAGGTCGCTCATCGTGCTGATGTGAGAGTTCGCCAGAGCTGCCCATAAGTCTTTTTACTTCCTGCCCGGTGCGCAAGCGCCGGGCTTATTAGTTTCAATGATATCGAGAAATACTCTATCAAGCTGTGCCGGGCAACGCATTTGTAAGCGCTTACCTCACAATACAATCACAGGGTGCCAACAATTGCTTGAGTCGTGCCCAACGAAAGGGGGCGAAAACGCCCCCTTGCCATCCTAATCCGTTTAACCGATTGCGACGGCTTTGATGTCCTCGTCGATGAAGGGCAGATATTGTTCAAAGTTTTCTGCAAACATTTGCACCAACTTCTCGGCTTGTTTGTCAAACGCGGCCTGATCGTCCCAGGTTCGGCGCGGGTCCAGCAGAACCTCGGGTACGCCTGGAACGGCAACCGGAACGTCAAAGCCAAAATTGGCATCCTTGCGGAACTCGGCATCGCGCAGCGATCCGTCCAGCGCGGCGGTCAGCAGCGCGCGGGTGGCTTTGATCGGCATCCGCGAACCAACGCCATAGGCACCGCCGGTCCAGCCGGTGTTCACCAGCCAGCAGGTCGCGCCGTGCTGGGCGATCTTGTCCCGCAGCAGGTTGCCATACGCCTCGGGCCGACGCGGCATGAACGGTGCGCCGAAACAGGTCGAGAATGTCGGCTGTGGCTCGGTGATGCCCCGCTCTGTGCCTGCAACCTTCGAGGTGAAGCCCGACAAGAAGTGGTACATTGCCTGCGCGGGGGTCAGCCGTGCGATCGGAGGCAGCACGCCGAACGCGTCGCAGGTCAGCATGATGATGTTCTTCGGATGCCCGCCCAGAGCACTTTTGGACGCATTCGAGATGTATTCCAGCGGGTAGGCGCAGCGCATGTTTGCGGTCAGAGAATCGTCGTCGAAATCCAGTTCCTTGGTTTCTGGATCGAAGACCATGTTCTCGATCACGGTGCCGAACTTGTTGGTGGTTGCGTAGATTTCCGGCTCGGCCTCGGCGTTCAGGTTGATCGTCTTGGCATAGCAGCCGCCTTCGAAGTTGAAGGTGCCACGATCCGACCATCCGTGCTCGTCATCGCCGATCAGCGTGCGGGCCGGGTCGGCAGATAAGGTGGTTTTACCCGTGCCCGACAAGCCGAAGAATACTGCGGTGTCGACCGGGTTGCCAACGGCATGGTTGGCCGAGCAGTGCATCGGCATCACACCTTTTTCGGGCAGCATATAATTCAGCAGAGTAAAGACGGACTTTTTGTTTTCGCCCGCATATTCGGTGCCGCCGATCAGGATCAGCTTGCGGTCAAAGTTTAGCGCGATCACTGTTTCGCTGCGGCAGCCGTGTTTGGCCGGGTCGGCCTGAAAGCTGGGGCAGTTGATGACGGTGAAATCAGCAGTGAAATCATCCAGATCTTCGCGATCCGGGCGGCGCAGCAGGTGGCGGATGAACAGGTTGTGCCAGGCTAATTCGGTAACCATTCGCACGTTAATCGAGTAGGCCGGGTCAGCCCCGCCAACCAGATCCTGCACGAAGTAATCGCGGCCTTTCATATGCGCCAGCATGTCTTGGTACAGCGCGTCAAAGCCTTCGGGGCTCATCTCGGCGTTGTTTTCCCACCAAATGGTGTCTGCGACGCTGTCGGTTTTGACGACGTGCTTGTCCTTGGGGGACCGACCGGTGAATTTGCCAGTGGTCACCAGAAAGGCGCCGCCATTGCCTAGGGTGCCTTCGCCGCGCTTCAGCGCTTCTTCGATCAGCGCCGGTTCCATGAAGTTGTAATAGACATTTCCCAGACCCTCGATGCCCTGATCTTCGAGGCGGAATTGCGGGTTAACCCGTCCAGATGTCATGTGTGTCTTCTCCTGTGGCGGCGCGTCGGCAATCTGGCCGGGTGCGCTCTTGGGGCAGTGTGCCGGGAAAGTCCGGCGGCTGAGCGGGTCTTACCATGGTCGTTCGGGGCATGAACAGGAGGGTTTGACGCAGTTAGCGCAACCAACTCAAAGTTTAGCGCCATCACTATTTTTCTGCCCGAGAACAGGACGTTTTTCTGCGCGCATTAACGGCTTTTTTGCCGCAGCTGTGTGACAACAATCGCACGATTCGCAGATACGGATTGATTCGCGGTCATAAAAACGCCAACAATGCCCTACTAATAAGCGAAATATTGCATGGTTGAGCAGGAATAGGGGTAATCCCGATGTCAAAGATTGCATTGGTGGACGACGACAGAAATATTCTGACGTCTGTTTCCATGACGCTCGAAGCCGAAGGTTTCGAGGTGGAAACCTATAACG
Source organism: Ruegeria sp. AA6 (assembly GCF_056542865.1). NCBI lineage: Bacteria > Pseudomonadati > Pseudomonadota > Alphaproteobacteria > Rhodobacterales > Roseobacteraceae > Ruegeria > Ruegeria sp. AA6. Next base: position 15,070 of record NZ_JBQGAN010000013.1, on the reverse strand, counting down.
ACGGGCAAGCGGCACTGGACGCATTTAACAAGAAGCTGCCGGATATGGCCGTTCTGGATATCAAGATGCCGCGTATGGACGGTATGGATCTGTTACAGCGGCTGCGGCAGAAAACCCAGATGCCGGTTATTTTTCTGACCTCGAAAGATGACGAGATCGATGAGGTTCTGGGACTTCGCATGGGTGCGGATGACTATGTCAAAAAACCGTTCTCGCAGCGCTTGCTGGTTGAACGCATCCGCGCGCTGCTGCGTCGGCAAGAGGCGACATCGGGCGATGTGACCAACGCCAATACCGGCGATACCAAGGTCATGGAGCGTGGCGAGTTGCGCATGGACCCGTTGCGCCACGCGGTTAGCTGGAAAGGCTCGGATGTGTCACTGACGGTGACCGAGTTCTTGCTTCTTCAGGCGTTGGCGCAACGCCCTGGGTTTGTCAAAAGCCGGGACCAGCTGATGGATGTGGCCTATGACGATCAGGTCTACGTGGATGACCGGACCATCGACAGCCATATCAAGCGTCTGCGCAAAAAGATGCGCGCTGCAGATCCTGAATTTTCGGCCATCGAAACGCTTTACGGTATCGGATACCGGTACAACGAAGAGTAAGCGTGGTCGCTTCAAAGAGGTAATCGGGTCTCGTGCGCGATACGGAACAAACCAGCGAAATGCGGGACGGTGATATCGTTCTCGGGGATGATTGGGTCATCCCGCAGGATGCGGATTCTGCGGAGTTACGCGCTACGCGCCGTCGTCGTAACCTTTTCTCGCTTCGTGGCTCGCCACTGGCCCGCAAAATTATCACGTTCAATCTGGTGGCTCTGGTCATTCTTGTTACAGGGCTGCTTTACCTTGACGACTCCCGTGGCGAACAGGTCCAGCAGACAGCACGTAACCTGATCGGAGACGCGCGACTGGTTACTAACGTATTTGAGGCTCAGCTGCGCCAGAATCAATCTACAGCAGCGTCGGATGCTGCAGCGCTTGACGTGAAAGACACTCTTGCGGGTCTCAGCCTTCCAGACGGCGGCGAAGTCTTTGTTTATGATGCCAGTGGAACGCTGATTGGCTGGACACGCGGGGCATCTGCATCTCCTCAAATGCCGGTTTTGCCGCGGTCTGAAGCCGAGGCTCCGACAGGCAGCACATTAATTAGTGATGCACTAAACGCGGTATGGACGGGTTTGTCCAAGATTTTTGCCGGGTCGGCGCACGGTGAAGCGCCAACGCTTGCCCAGCGGGTGCAAGAGATCATTCCGCGAGCGCTGGACGGCAAGATGCAGGTTCGGGCCGTTCAAGACGAACTTGGTCAGACCGTCATTGTCGCAGCCGCGCCTGTGTTACTGGATGGAGTACCGGTCGGGGCCGTGGCCATGGCCGGACCTGCAGGCGAAATCGATGTCCTCGCCCGGCGTGAGCAGGAGCGCATACTACAGATGTTCGTCGTTGCACTCTTGGTTTCCATCGGTCTAAGCCTTGTGTTGGCTTCGACAATCGCCAACCCATTGGCTGATCTCGCGTCGGCAGCTGAATCGGGAAAAGACCGGGGCGCGGGAGTGAACCCGGGCCGAATTCGCATTCCTGACCTTAGCGCAAGACCCGATGAAATAGGTCGTCTGAGCCGTGCTATTCGAGGCATGGTAACAGCTCTCTACAACCGTATTGATGCAAATGAACAGTTTGCAGCTGATGTGGCGCACGAGATTAAGAATCCGCTGGCGAGTCTGCAATCTGCGGTTGGCACATTGCGCATGGTCAAACGCGACGATCAGCGCGAAAAGCTTCTGAGTGTGATCGAGCATGACGTTCGACGGTTGGATCGTCTTGTTAGCGATATCTCCAACGCATCGCGTTTGGATGCCGAGTTGGTCAAAGAAGAAGAACAGCCCTTTGATCTGCTAAAATTGCTGGGCAATATCGGCCAGTATCTGGGCGAAGATGCCCGGTCCAAGGGGATCGAATACATTACCGATTTACCGCCTAACCCGATTGTCGTGAACGGGCTTGAGGCGCGTCTGGCACAGGTCTTTGTCAACCTCATAACCAACGCGATCTCATTTTGCGAAGAAGGTGACGCAATTCGTGTCTGGGTTCGCCGACGTGAAGATCGGGTGTTGGTTGTGGTTGAGGACACCGGTCCCGGTATCCCGGAACAGGCGCTAACCAAAGTGTTCAAACGCTTTTATTCCCAGCGCCCGGCCGAACATTTCGGTAACAACTCGGGTCTGGGGCTGGCGATTTCGAAACAGATTGTTGAGGCCCACGGCGGCGTAATCTGGGCCGAGAATATCCGCCCGACAGAGGCAGATATCACGTCCGACCCACAAGGCGCGCGCTTTGTTGTGGGGCTGCCTGTTTAAACGTATGAGCGGTCAGACCCTCTCGGATATCCAACAACAGGACAGTGCCATTCTTCACGCAACTTGTGTTGCGGTAGAGGGGCAGGGCGTTCTGATCTTAGGGGGATCGGGGTCCGGTAAATCTGGGCTGGCGTTGCGGATGATGGCGCTAGGAGCAACGCTGGTTGCGGATGACCGGGTGGCTCTCTGGGTCGAGCATGGTCGGGTCTTGGCAGACGCGCCCCCCAACATTCGCGGTCTGATCGAAGCGCGAGGTGTTGGGCTACTGCGTGCTGACACCGCTGGAAAAACCCGTGTCGGCGTCGTGGTAGATCTTGATCAAACCGAACCAGCGCGCCTGCCTGAACCGATGACTGTTGAAGTGATGAGGCAAACTGTTCCCTTGCTAAGGGCCGCAGGCATCCCCAATTTGGCAGATGCACTCATGCAATTCTTAAAGATGGGGCGGGTGGAACCGGAATGGCCCAGCACATGACACCGCAACGGCGCATTGTTCTGGTGACCGGCCCATCGGGTGCAGGTCGGTCTACGGCGATCCGTGTTCTTGAAGATTTGGGCTTTGAAGCCATCGACAACTTGCCTATGGGCTTGCTAATGCGCCTGTTGGATGGACCGGCAAGTGACCGCCCCATGGCGTTGGGTATCGATGCCCGAAACCGCGATTTCTCAACGACGGGTTTCATCGAGCTTGCGGTCCGTTTGCGGCGGATGGAGCAAGTCGACCTGACAACGCTTTATCTGGACTGCAGCGATGAAGTGCTGCTTCGTCGTTTCTCGGAAACGCGGCGCCGGCATCCGGTGGCGAGTGATGCCAGCCCGGAAACCGGCGTTCGGCAGGAGAAAGAGCTGTTGGCTCCGATTCGAGAGATTGCGGATACCCTGATCGACACCAGCCCGCTGAACGTGCATCAGTTGCGCGAAGAGGTCGAGCGTTGGTTTGCCCCTCAAAGTGGACGGCATCTCGCGGTTTCGATCGAGTCCTTCTCGTATAAACGTGGACTCCCGCGAGGGTTGGATATGGTGTTTGACTGCCGGTTTTTGGCTAATCCCTATTGGCGCCCCGAGTTGCGGGCAGAAGATGGTCGAAACCCGAAAGTCGCGCACTACGTTCGGTCGGATACAAACTATGCGCCGTTTTTCGACCGGGTGGTTGATTTGCTGACGCTGTTGTTGCCGACTTTCCGGGCCGAAGGCAAAGCACACCTGTCCGTGGCCTTTGGCTGTACCGGTGGGCAACACAGATCGGTGACCATGGCAGAAGCGGTTGCAAAGGCTCTTGCGGAAAGGGGGCAGCAAGTGGCAATTAGGCACCGCGAAATGGAACGTCGATCGTTGAATGTGAGGCCGGAGTGATCGGGATCGTACTCGTAGCACATGGTGGGCTGGCCAAGGAATACCTGGCCGCCATGCAACATGTGGTCGGAAAGCAAACCGGTTTGGCGGCGATCTCGATCGAAGCAGATCATGATCGAGAGGCCAAACAGGCTGAAATCTGCGCGGCGGCCGACAGCGTGGATGTTGGTGATGGCGTTGTCCTTGTAACCGATCTGTTTGGCGGCAGCCCTTCGAATCTAAGCCTGCGGGCCTGTTCGCCGCAGGATCGCCGTATCCTTTACGGTGCAAATCTGCCTATGCTTATTAAGTTGGCCAAATCTCGCCACCTGCCCATCGCAGATGCAGTTCGGCAGGCGATGGAAGCTGGACGCAAATACATCAATGCGCAAAATGTGACGTTAGAAGAAGACCGGACAAACTAATAATGACCATCCGAAGCTTGAAAATCATTAACGAAAAGGGCCTGCATGCCCGCGCCTCAGCCAAACTGGTTGAAGTGGTCGAGGGCTTTGATGCGCAGGCCGAAGTGTCGAAAGACGGTTTTTCCGCATCTGGCGACAGTATTATGGGGCTTTTGATGTTGGCAGCCTCGCGCGGAACGACTATTGACGTCGAGACGTCCGGACCGGATGCTGAGGCGTTGGCTGATGCGTTGGAAACCCTGGTGAACGACAAGTTCGGGGAAGGGTACTGACACTATCGGTCGCGCGACGAAGAACGGGAAGACCAGGAATTGGCGGAAACAACGCACGAGACCAAGACAGGCCCGATGGTTGATGGGACCGAGGACCAGGGCGAAATCTACGATCGTAGAACCCTGACCTACGCGAACTCGTTCGACGACGCCTGGACTTCGACGGCCATCCGAGCCATCGAATGGTGCACAGGCAAACTGACCATTCTGCGTATGGTCAACAAGTTTGAAAAGAAGAACGAATATTATCGTGGCCAGCGGTTCTGGGGTGGTGCTCTTGCAACGATGGGGATCGACCTGACCACGCCGCAGGAACAGATCGCGCGCATTCCCAAAACGGGCCCCGTCGTCGTGGTTGCGAACCACCCGCACGGGATGGTCGACGGCATGATCCTGGCCGAGCTGATTGGACAAGTGCGCAGCGACTATCGCATCCTGACCCGGTCGGTCCTGACAGGTTTGGACGAGGCTGCGACTTCTTTCATGATCCCTGTGCCGTTTCCGCACGACCCCGAGGCACAAAGCAAGATGCTCGAAATGCGCGGCAAAGCAATGGATCACTTGAAAGAAGGCGGCGTCGTGGCGTTGTTTCCATCAGGCGTCGTGATGTCCTCGGACGATTGGTTCGGCCCCGCGCTCGAACGTGAGTGGAACGTGTTCACCGCCAAGATGATCCGCCGATCAGGTGCCCGCGTGGTGCCGATCTTCTTCCCCGGCCGCAATTCGCGCGCCTATCAGATCGCCAACAAGCTCTCGCCGATCTTGCGGCAGGGTCTTTTGCTGCATGAGATCGTCCGTTCCTGCAACAAACCACAGTCCCCGGTTATCGGCGACCCGATCTCGGATGAGGATATGCAGCTGCTGGAACGTGACCCGCGCGGCTTCATGGCATGGCTCCGCAAACATACAATGTCGCTGAGCGAGACGCTCAAGCGCTGATCCGTGGCTTCATCTGGCTAAAAATACCTCAGGGGTGAGCCCGGATGAAATCCGGGCGAGGGGGCTGGCCCCCTCTTATCGGGTCGGAACCGGAACTTCGCCCCGATAATCATAGAACCCACGTTCAGTCTTGCGGCCCAACCACCCGGCTTCGACATACTTGGTCAACAACGGGCAGGGACGATACTTGGTGTCTGCCAGCCCGTCATGCAAAACGTTCATGATTGCCAAACAAGTGTCTAGACCAATGAAATCAGCAAGTTCCAGCGGCCCCATTGGGTGGTTTGCACCCAGTTTCATTGATTGATCAATGGACTGTACGTTGCCGACACCTTCATACAGGGTATAGACAGCCTCGTTGATCATCGGCATCAGAATGCGGTTCACGATAAAGGCAGGGAAATCCTCGGCGCTGGCGGCGGTTTTGCCAAGGCGATCCACTACTGTCTTGCAGGTTTTGAACGTATCCTCATCGGTGGCAATACCCCGGATCAACTCGACCAACTGCATCACTGGAACCGGGTTCATAAAGTGAAACCCCATAAACCGCTCGGGGCGGTCTGTACGACTTGCCAGCCGCGTGATTGAAATCGACGAGGTGTTCGATGTCAGAATCGTATGCGGTTGTAGATGCGGCTGTAGGTCCTCGAAAATCGCCTGCTTGATTGCCTCGCGCTCGGTGGCTGCCTCAATCACCAGATCGGTTTGCCCCAGCTCTGGAAGTGCCAGCGTGGTTTTGACCCGTTGCAGCGCCTCCTGCATCGCCTCATCGGTGATTTTCCCGCGCGATGCCTGACGCGCCATATTGCCTTCGATGGTGGCCACGGCCGCATTCAGCGCGTCCTGATTTACGTCATTCAGCAGAACATCATACCCTGCTAAAGCAAGAACATGGGCGATACCGTTGCCCATCTGGCCTGCGCCGATCACTCCGACTGATTTTACGTCCATGTTCTGTTGCCTCTGAATCTCGGGGTTGAGGGGACACTACCGGCAGATCGCTATGGGCGGCAAGGGTATCAGGCCCATCGAATTTGCTTCAAATGCGCACATTAGGACTTTCTCAAGACATCGGGCTGCAAGATGGCAGCCGGGTGAAAAAAATGGGTGAGTGATATGAGCTATCATCAAACAGGCTCGGCGGGGGCCGAGCAAGCCGTATGTCAGTACGGAGAGTCGCGCCTTTGGTTCCGCGGCCCACAGAGGTCATTGGACACGGCCTATATGGTCTGCGCCGGAGGGGATGAGACCTTTGGGCGCTTCGTTGAGCGCCCCTACGCTGAGATACTCGAAGGTCGGTTGGACCGGCGTTGCCTGAACCTTGGCAGCCTCTTTTGTGGGGTCGACGCGCTGTGTGGAGACACCGGCCTTTTCAAGATCCTGAACGCGGCAGAGCTGTGCATTCTGCAGGCCCCAAACGTTTTAAGCCAATCGAATCACTTTTACCGGGTCCACCCTCGACGCAATGATCGAGTTTTGGCACCCACGCCATCGTTGATTAGTCTTTATCCCGAAGTCGATTTTGCAGACGTGCATTTCGTGTGCCACCTGATGCGCTTGCTGCAAGGATACAAAGACGCTCGATTCGAAGTCGTGGCTGAAGAGCTGCGCCGCAATTGGGTACAGAAAATCAGCGACTTGCTGCAAAGGTTGGATGCTCCGGCTATATTGTTGTCGCTGAAGGTCATGCAGGACAAACAAGACGACGCCCAGCTTGAGGAGAGGGGCGTCACCGTCACAAGGCAGATGCTAAGGGCCGTCCGCGCCTTCAGTGCTGATTGCGTCGAACTGTCCACCCATGTGTCGGGCCAGTCTGACGAGCTTGAGGACATGCTGTTTGGCACTCTGCAGCAGCCGATGGCCGAGCATATGATCGGCCCAGCAGCGCATAGAACCATCGCCGACGCATTGGTCGGGCCGGTTCGCAACCTGCATTGAAAAAAGGCCCGCCAAATGGCGGGCCTTTTCTTAGTCTTGAACCGACTTGGTTACATTCAGCCGAGTTTTTCGGTGAGTTCCGGGACGGCCTGGAACAGGTCGGCGACCAGTCCGAAGTCGGCGACCTGGAAGATCGGGGCTTCTTCGTCTTTGTTGATCGCGACGATGACCTTCGAGTCTTTCATGCCAGCCAGGTGCTGGATCGCGCCTGAGATGCCGACTGCGACATACAGGTCAGGTGCAACAACCTTACCAGTCTGACCCACCTGCCAGTCGTTCGGGGCATAGCCCGAGTCAACTGCGGCACGCGACGCGCCAACAGCCGCGCCCAACTTGTCAGCCAGACCTTCGATCAGTTTGAAGTCCTCTTCCGAGCCAACACCACGGCCACCCGAGACAACAACACCCGCCGATGTCAGTTCAGGACGGTCGCTTTCGGCAACCTTGTCCTCGACCCATTCCGACAGACCTTCGGACGCCGGAACCGAGATGGTTTCAACCGGGGCCGAACCACCTTCGCCCGCCGCGTCAAAGCTGGCGGTCCGCAGGGTGACGACCTTCTTGGCGTCGTTCGATTTGACGGTCTGGATCGCGTTGCCCGCGTAGATCGGACGCTCGAAGGTCGAGCCGTCAACCACGCCGGACGCATCCGAGATCACCATCACGTCCAGCAGCGCGGCCACGCGCGGCATCACGTTTTTGGCGTCGGTGGTGGCGGGCGCAACGATGTGCTCGTACCCATCGGCCAGCGACACGATCAGCGCCGCGGTCGATTCCGCCAGGCGGTGACCCAGCGAGGCATCTTCGGCGACCAGAACCTTGGACACACCGTCGATCTTGGCGGCGGCCTCACCAGCAGCAGCGGCAGACCCACCTGCGGCCAGAACGGTCACATCGCCCAGAGCCTTTGCTGCGTTGACGGCTTTGGCGGTGGCGTCCAGCGACAGCTCACCATTGTTGACTTCAGCCAGAAGAAGAACAGCCATTACACAGCCCCCGCTTCTTTGAGTTTCTCGACCAGCTCGTCGACCGAGCCCACGACGATACCGGCGGCACGTGCCGGCGGTTCATCGGTTTTGACCACTTCCAGACGCGGCGTGACGTCGACGCCGTAATCGGCGGCGGTTTTCTCATCCAGCGGCTTTTTCTTCGCCTTCATGATGTTGGGCAGCGACGCATAGCGCGGCTCGTTCAGGCGCAGGTCAACGGTCACGATGGTTGGCATCTTGACGCTGATGGTTTGCAGGCCGCCGTCAACCTCGCGGGTGATCTTGGCGGAGTCGCCTTCGATGTCCAGCTCGGACGCAAAGGTGCCTTGCGACCAGCCCAGCAGGGCCGACAGCATCTGGCCGGTGGCGTTCATGTCGTTGTCGATCGCCTGCTTGCCCGCCAGAACGATGCCCGGCTGCTCTTCCTCGACCACTTTGGCCAGAATCTTGGCAACGGCCAGTGGCTCGATGTCCTGGTGGACGTCATCAGCGGCAATAACCAGGATGGCGCGGTCGGCACCCATGGCCAGAGCGGTACGCAGGGTTTCCTGCGCCTGCTTCACGCCGATGGAAACGGCAACAACTTCGTCCGCCTTGCCCGCTTCTTTCAGACGGATCGCTTCTTCCACCGCAATCTCGTCGAACGGGTTCATCGACATTTTGACATTGGCGAGATCAACTCCGCTACCATCCGCTTTCACGCGAACCTTCACGTTGTAGTCAATCACGCGTTTGACAGGCACGAGTACCTTCATTTTAGCGCTTGCTCCTCACATAAAACGGTAAGCCGCGACGCGACTCCACCAATGCTCTCGGACGACTGAATAGCGTCTCAATTCACGGCGCAACAGGGCAAAATCGTCATGTCATGGGTTTGGGACGTCGCGTTTCGTGTTTTTTGACGCTGCGGTCTGAATCTTAACGGTTCCCACCCGCCCATCGGGCCGGGGCTCCGCCCCTCCGGTTGCCGCAGTGTCCACTGGACACTGCGCCGCCTTCAGCGGTTCGCGCCCGGAACCCACAGAACGTCCTGCGTGCCGTTTTCATTAGCACAGCGGGCCGCGACGAAGAACCAGTCGCTGAGGCGGTTGAGGTACTTCACCGCTGCCTCATTCGCTGGCTCCATGTTGGTCAGCTCAACCGCCAGCCGCTCGGCCCGACGCGAGACAGTACGGCACACGTGCAGATGCGCCGCCAAACGCGATCCGCCTGGCAAGATGAAGCTGCGCAGAGGTTCAAGCGCCTCGTTCATGGCGTCGATTTCAGATTCTAACCGGTCAATCTGCGCCGGCACGATTCGCAGCGGGGGATAGTCAGCCTCAGCGTCCTTTTCCATGTCCGGGCGGCAGAAATCGGCACCCAGATCGAAAAGATCGTTCTGAATGCGGGACAATGCGGCTTCGACCTCGCCCTCGGCTTCGGTGCGGGCGACGCCGACAAAAGAGTTCAGCTCATCCACTGTGCCATAGGCGGCCACACGACCGGAATATTTAGCGACGCGTTCGCCATTGCCGAGAGCGGTTTTTCCATCATCGCCGGTACGGGTATAAATCTTGTTCAGAACGACCATTTACTGTGCTCCTTGTCCACGCAGCCAGACGTAGAGCACGATTAGCACCACGGCAATAAATTGAAACAGGATGCGCAGACGCATCATTTTGTTGCTTTTAAGCGCGGCACTTTTGCCGGCTTTGCCGAAATTCGATATGCCGATCACCAACACGACGACAACAGCCGCCATGGCCAACAGCAAAACGACCATCAAAAGGTCCATGGGTACACCGTCCGCTTTTCTTGTTTCCTTAGGCTATCATCTAGACCCGTGGGTATGAAAAGCGAACGGGTAATTTCGCCTCATACGCCGGAAAGGATACGGTCGATGGTCCGCGTCGGCAGGATGCGGCGCAGGTATCCGGCGATATAAGTGGGTGTCGTGACATAGTATCGGGCGCGTGGCCGTTTTGATTCGACCGCATGCGCTAGTTTTTCGGTCACGGCGGACGCGGGCAGTTCGAACCGGTCAGGTCCCGGAGATTCGTAAAGTCTTTTCAACAGTGCGGCTTCGTATTTGCCTCGCAGGGCCGAATTTTGCCAGTTTATGAACCGCTCAAAAATAGGGATGGAGTTCTCGCGCAGTTTCGAGGTGATCGGGCCCGGCTCGATCAGAATAACCTTGATGTCGGTATCGGCCAGTTCCAGCCGCAATGTGTCCGTCAGACCCTCGACCGCGTATTTAGTGGCGACATAGGCGCCGCGCCAGGGAAAGGCCACCAGTCCCAGCACCGAGGAGTTCTGAACGATTCGCCCGTGCCCCTGCGCGCGCATGACCGGGATCACCTGCCGGGTCAGTTCGTGCCAGCCAAAGAAATTGGCCTCGAAAATGTGGCGCAGGCCGTCTGTCGGCAAATCCTCGACCGCGCCGGGAAGTCCATGAGCGCCATTGTTGAACAGCGCGTCCAGCGTGCCGCCAGTTGCTTCGAATACCGCTGCCAGGCCCGAGGTGATGCTTTCTGCGTCAGTGTAGTCAATGCGTGGGCTTTCGAACCCCTGCGCCTTCAGTCGATCGCAATCACGTTGTTGACGGCAGGAGGCAAACACCCGCCAACCGCGGGCGCGCATGCCATGGGCGGCATCAAGACCAATGCCCGAGGAACAGCCGGTGATAAGAATGGTTTTTTGCATGGTCTTCCTGAATTCGAACCTCTCCCATAGCTATTGCGAGGTTCGGGTCAGGACAATGACACGGTCGCGTCAGTTTGAGATTTTTCGCACCAGCGAGGCAGAAATCCATCCGACCTGTTGCTGCGGCAACACGCGCAGGCGCAACCAGCCAGTGCCGGATTCGCTTAACACTTCGACCTTCTGGCCAATGGTGGCCTTGCCGATGATCGGGTAAATCGTTCCCGGGCCGTCGCGCATATTCACACGCGTTCCTGAAATCTCGCGGATGTCTTTTTCGGGCTCAGGAAGGGCGGGCGTTTCCGCCGCTTCGTCAGGCGCTTCGTCGGTGATTTGGCGCAGCCCAGTCACACCATCCTCAAGCGAGGCCAATGTGATATTGGCGCTTTGATCCTCGAACACCGAAAAGCCCGAGAAGGACGCGAGGCTGGCGTCATCTGCCACGAACTCAACAACTTCTTCCAAAGCTGGGGTTGGTTGGGCACGCACCGCAGGGGTTCGGAGCGTAACTGTGGTCACCAACTCTTCGACCTGAACTGGCACCACCGACGATGCTGATGGTGAGGCGACCTGAACAGGTTTCGCAGGATTTTCGGTCCGCAGGGCGCGCGGCTCGAAATCAGGTCCGCCACTCATGACATAAAAGCACCATCCGAGTGCAGCGAAAGTGATAACAATAAAGCGCGTCATGGCGCATCCCCCAGGTCAATCGTATGAAACAAGAAATAGGCAGCAGTCTAATACATTCAGGCTACCATATTTTCGGCTCTAAGTCGAAAAACGGGGGAAATCGGGGGGTTGCCTCCCCCTGTTGCAAAAAGCGCCACTTGTCCCCAGCAAAATGCACTCTGCTTGCTTTACCAGCGCGCTCTTGCGGCGTATCACATCATATATGACCGATACGATCGACGACCCCAATATGGAGGCCCCCGATGGCGGGGGCGAGGTAGCTGAGCCGCTGCGCCGCGCGATTGGCGAACGCTATCTGACCTATGCACTGTCCACCATCATGCACCGGGCTTTGCCCGATGCGCGGGATGGTCTGAAGCCGGTTCACCGGCGAATCCTCTACGCGATGAGAGAGCTGCGACTCAGTGCAACCGGAGGCTTCAGGAAGTCTGCGAAGATCTCTGGTGACGTGATGGGCAACTATCACCCGCATGGCGACGCCGCGATCTATGACGCGATGGCGCGTCTGGCGCAGGACTTCAATGTGCGCTACCCGCTGGTCGACGGGCAGGGGAACTTCGGTAATATCGACGGTGATAACCCGGCGGCCTCACGATACACCGAGGCGCGGATGACCATCGTGGCCGAGGCGCTGCTGGAAGGTCTGAACGAAGACGCTGTTGATTTTCGAGACAACTATGATGGCACGCTGACCGAGCCGGTCGTGTTGCCCGCGCAGTTTCCGAACCTGTTGGCCAACGGCGCCAGCGGTATCGCGGTTGGCATGGCAACGAATATCCCGCCGCATAATATCTCGGAGCTGTGCGACGCCTGTCTGCATCTGATTAAAACGCCGGATGCGCGTGACGATACGCTTTTGAACTACGTGCCTGGTCCGGATTTCCCGACCGGCGGCGTGATCGTCGAGCCACCTGAGAATATCGCGCAAGCCTATCGCACCGGGCGCGGGTCATTCCGGCTGCGCTGCAAGTACGAGGTCGAGGATCTGGGGCGCGGCCAATGGCAGATCATCGTCACCGAGATCCCGTATCAGGTTCAGAAATCCAAGCTGATCGAAAAGATCGCGGAACTGATCCAGACCAAGAAAATCCCGATCCTCGCTGACGTCCGCGACGAATCCGCTGATGACATCCGCCTGATCCTTGAGCCGCGCTCCAAGAACGTGGACCCCGAGGTGCTGATGGGCATGCTCTATCGCAACTCGGACCTTGAGGTGCGGTTTAGCCTGAACATGAACGTGCTGATCGACGGCGTGACGCCCAAGGTCTGCTCGATGAAGGAAGTGCTGCGCGCCTTCCTTGACCACCGGCAAGAGGTTTTGATCCGCCGGTCTCGCCATCGCATGGCGAAGATTGACCACCGTTTGGAGGTCTTGGAAGGCTTTATCGTTGCCTTCCTGAACCTCGACCGCGTGATCGACATCATTCGCTACGATGACGACCCCAAAGCTGCGCTGATGCGCGAGGACTGGGGGATCGATCATGTCCGTGCGACGGACGAATCCGACTATGTCTCGCCCAAACCGGGTGAGGGCGAACTGTCCGAGGTTCAGGTCGACGCGATCCTCAACATGCGCTTGCGCAGCTTGCGCCGTCTGGAAGAGATGGAACTGGTGCGTGAGCGTGACGAGCTGATGCTGGAACGCGCCAATCTCGAGGATCTGCTGGCCGATCCCGCTCTGCAATGGGCGAAGATTGCCGAGCAGTTGAAAGAGACCAAGAAAACCTTTGGCAAGGATTACGAAGGCGGCGCGCGTCGGACCCAATTCGCGGAAGCGGGGAATGTCGAGGAAGTGCCGCTTGAGGCGATGATCGACAAGGAACCAATCACGGTCGTCTGCTCTCAGATGGGTTGGATTCGCGCGATGACCGGCCATATCGACCTGAAGCGTGAGCTGAAGTTCAAGGACGGCGACGGCCCGCGATTCATTTTCCATGCCGAAACCACGGATCGTCTGCTGGTGTTCGCCTCGAACGGGCGTTTTTACACTGTCAGCGCAGCCAACTTGCCTGGTGGGCGGGGCATGGGCGAACCGCTGCGTCTGATGGTCGATCTTCCGAACGAAGCGCAGATTATCGATATTCTGATCCACAAGCCGGGACGCAAGCTGCTGGTGGCTTCGGATGCGGGCAACGGGTTTATGGTGCCCGAGGATGAGGTGCTGGCTCAGACCCGCAATGGTAAGCAGGTGCTGAACGTCAAAGGTGACGAAACTGCGATGATCTGTAAACCGGTCGAGGGCGACCACGTGGCCGTCGTTTCCCAGAACGGTAAGTTCCTTGTGTTCCCGGCGGAAGAATTGCCCGAGATGACTCGCGGCAAGGGCGTGCGCTTGCAAAAGTACAATATGGCGCGCGGACGTCAGGGTACGTTGGAACTGGATGGCGGCTTGTCAGATCTTACAACCTTCAACTGGGAAGAGGGCCTGAAATGGTCGATGGGCGGTGACAAGACGCGGCACGAGGCCGATATGTCCCAATGGCTGGCCAAACGCGCCAGCGTTGGGAAAAAGCCGCCATACGGCTTCCCGCGCGACTATAAGTTTTCGTGAACACGCAGGGACCTAAAGCAGAATTCCACCGATGCGGGTTGGCACAAGCCGTATCGGTGCGCTAGATCAAAGAAAACAGGCCTATCGAGACGAGAGACATGTTGCGCATTCTGACCTTGATCACCGGACTGGCCCTGATGGGCGCATGTACGCAGACGCAGTTATATGAAGAGCCCGAGTCGTTGGGCGAATTCAAGCTGCGCGTGAACTATGCCTTTGCCGACAAGGCGGTGCAGGGCCCTGTGTCGCGGGACGCCACTCCGGACGAATGGACCAAGGCGATTCAGAACGCGGTCGATATAAGGCTGGGCCGCTATGAGGGGGCACAGGAATATGACATCGGCATCAGCCTTGAGGGATATATGCTGGCCCCTCCAGGCATCCCAGTGATATACAACCCCAAAAGCACGGCAATTGTTCTGGTCAACGTCTATGATGTGAACAAGAAAGAGTTTCTCGCCAAGGGTAAGCAATTTCAGGTCCTCGAAGATACGACTGGCGGCAGTGCCCTCAAGGGCTCGGGTCATGAGCGGACAAAAGAAGAGCAGATGAGCGGCCTGGCCCTCAAAGTCGCGGACCGAGTCGAGGAGTGGCTTGCCGAGGAACACAAGGACAATGGCTGGTTCAATCGTCGCCCTGACCTGATCCAACCCTTGGATTCCGCTGTGGTCACGCAAAATCCGGCGTCTTAACCTGCTTTTAACGCAGGATGTGCTTGATTTTCCCCTTTGAACCAAATATCTCGCGCGCGCAGATGTAACCACGGGACCAAGGGTCCCCCAAATCGCAAAAGGGCGCCTGAGGAATGGCAAAGGAAAAGTTTGAGCGTACAAAACCGCATGTCAACATCGGCACGATTGGCCACGTTGACCACGGCAAAACCACGCTGACCGCAG
>NZ_JBQGAN010000012.1:0-136465 GCF_056542865.1 Ruegeria sp. AA6 | reverse complement strand
TTTGGGAGCGCGTTTGCCAAGGCGCCGGTAACCCAAACAGTGGACGACTTTTGCTCCGCCCAATGGCAGACTTTCTCACCGCCGTTGACACTTTGGTGACTGATTGACTGGCGTCCGGAATTTGATGATTGTTCCCGTCGAGTAGTTTTCGACCAGGTTTTGGCATGATTGCATTGAAGGGCTGCCATTTCCCCTGAGCAGCAGTTTTGTATGCCGTGTACTTCTATCTGCGGTACACCGTGTACTATCGGGAATTGAAAGAGATCATGATCAGACTTTCGACTTGAAAATCCCGAAAGTCATTCAGCCGCAGGTAGGGCGAGCGTTAATGATCAAAAATTTGCACTAAATCCATATGCAGCACAAATGGGGACGGAAAGGAGACCAACGCTTCAATTGCAAAGAATGCACTTAGTTCGTGATGAGTTTTTTATAATTCAAAACAAATTAAGGAGCTTTAGGGAGCTGAAATGTAACGCTCGCTCCTCTTGCGGACTGGTTGATTGTGACCATTCCTCCGTGACGCTTCGCCACTGCAGAGACAATCGACAAGCCCAGCCCGCTACCTTCGGAATGGTCTAGTTGCGAAAACCGGCCAAAGGCCGCGTCGCTTTGGTCGGGCGTGAGTCCTACACCGTCATCGGCAACGGTCAGTTTGATCGAGTTGGCATCGTGCTTCAACTCAACTGAAATTCTGGATAGTGTAGCGCCACCATGTTTCAGGGAGTTGTCCAGCAGGTTCTTTATGGCTTCCGTCAGAAACACTCGATCCCCTGAGACCATGATCGACGTGTCCGGCATGTTGACTTCGAAGTCCAAACCTTTTGCCAGGATGGGAACTCCCATTTCAGCGCAGGCCTCCTCCACAACCGGGCGGAAATCTATTCTGACCATCTGATCCTGATGCGTAGGTTGCCGCAGTCGCTCCAACGACAATAGCTGCTCGGCCACCGTGGCCGAGTTTTTTGCTGCCGCCACCAGCTCGAAAATCCGTTTGTCCTTGTCTTCATCCGTTTTTGCATCCCGCAACGCCTCGGCCATGGATTGGACCGCTGCCGCCGGATTTCGCAGTTGGTGAGCGGCTTCTGAGATAAAGACTTGATGAGCGTTAATGCTGTGCTCAACCTGTCCAAACAGCCGGTTCAGAGTTTGAACAATGCCATGAACCTCGATCGGGACCGGGCGCTTGATCTGGCTCAGGTCGTCGGGTGAGCGCAGGTCGATGGCGTCTTGTAAATCCAACAAGGGCCGCAGACCTCGCGCGACACCGAACCAGACGACAAATGCAAGGGTGGCCAACAGTATACCCATCAGGATCGCCGCACGGATCGACAACTCATTGGCAAAGGCGTTGCGATCCGCGATGCGTTGCCACGCCGTGACCGTCGCATCACCCACCAGATTGTCTAACGTGACCCGCTCGGTCATTTTCAGCACGCGCACCGGCTCATCCCGATATACCGCCTCAAAAAACCGGGGCTGGTACGCGTCTTGCTGAGACGGGTTTGCAGCGGCCGGAGGATATGCATACCCGGTGACGTAGATTCCGCCGGGTCCGGTGACATGATAAAAAATCTCTCCGCCTGACGCGTCGCGTATCAAGCTGCGCGTAGAGGGCGAAAGTGCATCGCCTTCCGATACCGCCACATCGCGCGAAATGGCGAGACCGGCTGACAACAGGCTGTCGTCAAAAAGCTCCTGCGCGGTCTGCTGGGCAACTGTGTAGCGCCAGTATCCAAGCAGGATTGCCAGCAGCACCAATGGTGTCAGGATCAGAATGAAAAGCCTGAGCCTGAGCGAACCGTGCCGGGTCACTTCTGCACCTCAAGCAGATATCCAAGGCCACGGGCGGTCTTGATCCGGATGCCAAGGTTCTGAAGGCGCTTGCGCAGCCGCGACACATGCGGTTCGACGGCAGAGTCGTCGACATCAGCGCCTACGCCGTAGACGTAGTCGGTCAACTGACTTTTGGGGACGATCCTGCCGCGTCGTTCCAGCAGGCATTCAAGTACAGCCATTTCCCGACGTGGCACGTCAAGCACTTGGCCATTTGCGGTGACCTGCCGGGCAGTACGGTCGAATTCCAGGTCTCCG
This sequence comes from Ruegeria sp. AA6, assembly GCF_056542865.1. Taxonomy (NCBI): domain Bacteria; kingdom Pseudomonadati; phylum Pseudomonadota; class Alphaproteobacteria; order Rhodobacterales; family Roseobacteraceae; genus Ruegeria; species Ruegeria sp. AA6. The sequence continues at coordinate 134,371 of NZ_JBQGAN010000012.1, read as the reverse complement.
ATGGTCTCTCGAGCGCCGTAATCCAGTTGCTTGCGGCGGGACAGGGCGCGGATGCGGGCCTCAAGCTCGTCCATTTCGAAGGGTTTGACCAGGTAATCGTCAGCGCCCATGTCCAGACCCGAAACGCGGTCGCTGGTCTCGGTGCGTGCCGTCAGCAGGATGACGGGCGCGCTGTCACCCCGGTTGCGCAGGGACCGCAAGATCTCAAGGCCAGACCGACCCGGCAGGTTGATGTCCAGTACGATCAAATCCGCGCCTTCCTGCTCCAGATAAAGATCGGCGGCATCACCATCTGTCAGCACATCGGCGGCATGGCCCCGATCCCGCAAGCGATAGGCAATGGCGTTGGCGAGGGTTTCGTTGTCCTCGACGATGACGATCCGCATTCGGGCTCCTGCAAGTTTCGCGCAAGGTTGGCGCTCCATGATTGCCAGATGGGAGGGGGAATCAACCCCACAGTTCTATTTGCGATCATGGTAGCGCAAGAGGCGCTGGCGTGGTTGTCTGGTCAACAGGGAGGAACCAATGGCCATTTCCAACTTCACCCGTCGCGCCGTCGTGGGGCTGATCGCCGCCGCCGGACTCGCCGCACCTGCCGCTGCCGAGGTCGATTTCTCGGGCAAGACAATCGAATGGGTTATTCCGTTCTCGGAAACGGGCGGGTCGGCCAAATGGGCCAACTTCTTTGCGCCACTTCTGTCCGAGGCGCTGCCGGGACAACCGACTGTGGTGGTCAAGTTCATGCCGGGCGCCGGATCGACCAAAGGCGCAAACTGGTTTCAGGAGCAGGAGCACGACGATGGCACCCTGCTGTTCGGTACATCTGGTTCGACCCAATTCCCGTATCTGTTGAGTGACCCGCGCGTGCGCTACGAATACAATGACTGGATCCCGGTCATGGCGTCGGGCACCGGCGGTGTCGCCTATCTGAACGCAGAGGATGGAGCCAAATTCGATGGTTCTGCCAATGCGCTGAAAGACACCAATTTCATCTACGGCTCGCAAGGCGCAACCCGTTTGGACCTTGTGCCTCTGCTGGCCTGGCAGATGCTGGGTATGAATGTGGAACCGGTCTTTGGCATCAAAGGCCGCGGTGATGGTCGCCTGATGTTTGAACGTGGCGAAGCTAACATCGATTATCAGACCTCGTCCGGCTATCTGGGCGGCTCGGCCCCGTTGGTTGAGGCTGGTCAAGCTGTGCCGATGATGACCTGGGGGGCGTTGGACGCCGATGGCAACATCGTGCGCGACCCGACCTTCCCGGACATTCCGACTTTCAAAGAGGTCTGCGAGGCCACCGATGGGTGCGAAACCAGCGGTGAAGCATGGGATGCTTGGAAAGCTTTCTTCGTGGCAGGTTTCCCGGTTCAGAAGCTGGCCTTCCTGCCCGGTGACACGCCGCAAGAGGTTGTTGACGCCTACACCGCAGCCTTCCAAGCGGTGACCGAGCGTGGTGACTTTGCGGACATTTCGTCCAAACGCGTAGGCAAGTATCCCGTGTTTGTCGGAGACGGTTCGAAATCTGCTCTGCAGACGGCGACCAATGTGGACGACAACGCCAAGCAGTATGTACTGAGCTGGCTGAAAGAAGCCTATGGCGTCGAGCTGAACTAAGCCGACACGCCGCAGCGTGCGCCCAAATTAGGGCGCGCGCTTTTCTACTTGCAAAACAATTTATGAAAGGCGGCCGCTATGGAGGTTTTCGCCACCGCTCTACCTGCGCTCAGCGACGCGTGGGGTCTGATCCTGCAACCCATCGTTCTGGGCTATCTTGTACTCGGCGTCGTTATGGGACTGGCCGTGGGCGTTTTCCCAGGGCTCGGAGGCATTGCCGGTCTGTCCCTGTTGCTGCCTTTCATGTTCGGCATGGACCCGATCCTGGGCCTGGCCCTGATGATCGGGATGGTCGCGGTGGTCCCCACCTCCGACACCTTCGCGTCCGTCCTGATGGGCATTCCCGGCAGCTCGGCTTCGCAGGCCACAGTGTTGGACGGTTTCCCGATGGCGAAAAAGGGCGAGGCTGCGCGGGCCTTGTCGGCGGCTTTCTCTTCATCCCTGTTCGGTGGTCTGGTTGGCGCGACCTTCCTGACCATGTTCATCCTTATCGCGCGCCCCATCGTTCTGGCCTTTGGCCTGCCAGAGATGCTGATGATCACCATTCTGGGCCTGTCGATGGTCGCCATTTTGGCAGGGCGTATCCCGCTGAAAGGCGTCGCCGCCGCCGGATTGGGCCTGATGGTCGGCACGATTGGTGAGGCCGACGCGGGCGGCTCGCTGCGCATGGCGACCTATGACATTCCCTATCTGACGGACGGGCTGAAGCTGGTCATCGTGGGTCTGGGCATCTTTGCGGTGCCCGAGATCGTCTCGCTGCTGCGTCAAGATCGGTCGATTGCCAAAGGGGCCTCTTTGGGCGCTGGTTGGCTGGACGGCGTCAAAGACTGGTTCGCCAATATCTGGCTGTCGGTCCGCTGTTCGATCATAGGCGTGGTTGTCGGCGTCATTCCCGGCCTCGGGGGGTCTGTGGTCGACTGGATTGCCTACGGCCATTCGGTTCAATCCACCAAGGACAAGAGCAATTTTGGCAAAGGCGAAGTGCGCGGGGTCATTGGCCCGGAAAGCTCGAACAACGCCAAAGAGGGTGGGGGGCTGGTGCCGACACTGCTGTTCGGCATTCCCGGTTCCGGCTCGATGGCGATTTTCATCGGCGCGGTGGCGCTTTTGGGGTCGGGCGATATCGAGGTCGGTCCGAGCATGCTCAAGGACAACCTCGACATCACCTATTCGATCGTCTGGCTGCTGGCGCTTGCCAATGTTGTGGGCACCATTCTGTGCATCGCGGCTTCGGGCGGGATCGCCAAGCTGACCACGATCCGCTTCACCTATCTGGCTCCGTTCTTGTTCATGCTGATCAGCTTTGCGGCCTTCCAGTCCGGTCAGAACTTCGAAGACCTGCTGGCCTTGTTCGTGATTGGCCTGATCGGCATCTTCCTGCGCCGTTTCGACTGGTCGCGCCCGGCCTTCCTGATCGGTTTCGTTCTGTCGAATCCGGTCGAGAAATTCACCAATCAGGCTTTCCAGATCGCGTCTTTCCGGTTCCGCAAGAGCTTTGGTGAAGGCATGGAGTACGTCTTCAGCCCCATCGTCATCGTCCTAATCGTGGTCACAGTGGTTTCAGTTATTCTGGGCATCCGGCAGGCGAAGATGATTATGGCCGAAGGCGATGTTCAGGCCGGTACAAAGCGCGCACCGCTGATCTTCCTGCTGGTGATCATGGCCTATCTGATCGTTGCTTTGGTCAACGCCAACATGATCCCCGACTACAATATGACCGACAAGATCATCCCGCTGGTGATCGGCAGCGTCTCTCTGTTCTGCTGCGTGATCCTGTTGATCCAGATGATGCGGCGGCCCGAGGGTGACGCGATCTTTGCAGACAAGGAAATCGCTGGCGAGGACGCCAGTGCCCCCCACGGTCTGTGGTCCACGTTGGCGTGGTTCGCAAGCCTGATCGCGGCAACCTGGGTGGTGGGTTTCATCCTCGCACTGCTGGGTTTCCTGATCGCCTTTTTCCGCATTCGCGCAGGGGCCAGCTGGCAGATGACCCTGATCCTGACCGCCTGCGGCATCGGTTTCATGTGCCTGATGGCGGGTGCTCTGAACAGGGATTTCCCGCCTGGTCTTCTGCAGGACATGGTCAGCCTTCCCTGGCCGTTGAAGTGAGGGATCCAAAATGACTCAAACAGCAATCCCTTACATTTTTATGCGCGGTGGCACTTCGAAGGGTCCGTATTTCCGCCGCTCGGACTTGCCCGAGGATCTGGACACATTGGCCGAGGTGCTGATCGCCGCGCTTGGGTCCGGGCAGTCGCTGAACATCGACGGCATCGGCGGCGGCGCGGCGGTGACCACAAAGGTCGCGATGCTGTCGGTCAGCGAGGATGACTGGGCCGATATCGACTATTTCTTCGCCCAGGTCTCGGTCGAGGACAAGCTGGTCGATTTCAAACCGACCTGTGGCAATATCCTGTCCGGCGTTGCCCCTGCGGCTATCGAGATGGGCCTGTTCAAACCGCAGGGCGATGAAACCGAAATTCGCATTCGGGCTGTCAACACTGGGGCGCGGGTCGTGGCAAAGGTGAATACACCCGGGTGCGAATTGACCTATGAGGGCGATGCGGAAATTGCAGGCGTTCCCGGCCATTCCGCGCCGGTGCAGCTGAGTTTTATGGGCGTGGTGGGCTCGGCCACCGGAGCGTTCCTGCCCACAGGCAACCTGCGCGATTCAATTCAAGGCATTGAACTGACTTGCATGGATGTCGCCATGCCGATGGTTATTGCCCGCGCTGCAGACTTTGGGTTGACGGGCTATGAAAGCGCTGAGGAATTGGACGCTAACCGAGCTTTTTTTGATCAGATGGAGGCTGTTCGGATCGAAGCAGGGCAGCGGATGGGCATGGGGGATGTGTCCAAATCCGTGACCCCCAAATTCGGCCTCGTCGCGCCTGCCAGAGAGGGCGGAACGCTTGCGGTGCGGTATTTCATGCCGTGGAAAACGCACCCGACCATGGCCGTCACCGGGGCACAGTGCATGGCGTCCTGCGCGTTGACGCCCGGGACTGTTGTGGACGGTTTGCTGGATCGCCCCACGAACAGCCCGGCTGAAGTCATTCTGGAACACGCCTCGGGCAAGATCGACGTGTTGGTGGACTTCTCCAACGACGAGGGATTTTCCGTGAACGCGGCAGGTCTCGTTCGGACTGCGCGCAAGTTGGCGGACGGGCATGTATATGTACCGCAATCTGTGTGGAACGGGAGTTGATCAGGGGATATCCATAAAGTATACTATGGTATACATATGGGGAGGTCACGATGGACGACTATTCGGAATGCCTCGATATCGCACGTCAGGAACTTAAGCTGGCGCAAGCAGCCTTGCGGCGGGATATGGCAGCATACCCGACACCGATTTCTGGGTGCGATGAGCAGTTCAACTATCTGCTGGACCAAAGCGAACGTGTCCGAAACGCGCTGGCCGCCCTCGACGCCCCGCATTTTGTGCCGACGCCAAGAAATCTGACCACCGGGCAAGGTATTGAAAGCCGATGAAAGTACACATTCTGGATGATTGGTTCGACACGCTGCGGGGCCTGTCGTGTTTTGAGAAACTCACCGGTCATGATGTGACAGTATGGACGGATCATGTCGAAGACACTGACGTTCTGGCCGAGCGGTTGAAGAGCGCCGAGGTGCTTGTCCTGTTCCGTGAACGTACCAAAGTCACTCGTGCCTTGCTGGAGAAATTACCGAAGCTGAAACTGATCAGCCAGCGCAGCGTTTACCCTCATGTCGATGTCGAGGCCTGTACAGATCACGGCGTGCTGCTGTGTTCGAACATGCATGGTGGCACACCCTCCTATGCTGCGGCCGAGCTTACTTGGGCGTTGATCATGGCTGGGATGCGGGATTTGCCCGCACAGATGGCCTCGGTCAAGGCGGGGCACTGGCAGGCCGGGGTGGGCAAGACGCTGCGTGGCCGTCAGTTGGGCCTATACGGGTACGGTCGCATAGCTCGAGCAGTTGCGGGTTACGCCGAGGCCTTCGGGATGAACGTGGTTTGGTGGTCGTCAGAGGAAGGCCGGGCGAGAGCGCAGGCGGATGGCGAACGGGTCGCGGACACCCGTAAGGCATTCTTTGCCGACAGCGATGTCGTCTCAGTCCATGTGCGCCTGAAACCGGACACGCGTGGGATCATTACGGCATCGGATGTCGCGCAGATGCAGCCGGGGGCGCTGTTTGTGAACACCTCGCGGGCCGGGCTGATCGCTCCGGGTGCTTTGCTAGAGGCGCTGAACGCCGGTCGCCCCGGCAAAGCGGCGATCGATGTATTCGATACCGAGCCACTGATCGATCCGACCGATCCATTGTTGTCGCATCCCAAGCTGATCGCAACGCCCCATATCGGCTTTGTAACCGAGGACGAGTTCGACCTGCAATTCGCGGATATTTTCGATCAGGTGAACGCCTACGCCGAAGGCGCTCCGATCCACATGATCAACCCCGAGATTTGGACAAGCGCAGAATGAGATTTGCACCGAAGATCACGGGCACAATCTTTTTTTTTGAAATAGCGGGTGATCACAAAGTCCAGTGGTTATGTTGCAAACTTTGTGTTTGGATTGACGTGCATGCAGATTCCCGACGTTTGAAATCCGCGTATTATTTACTAACAGGTTTCAGCATTTTATCCTTTAAGGCTGCCATTTCCCCAGGGACGCCGTTTTGTACGCCTACCTGCGGTACACGGTTTCCTATCGTGATTTGGAAGAGATCATGGCCGAACAAGGCGTGCGAGTTTACCGTGGTACATAAAGTAGGTGGGTTGTTAAATACACGCCAATAGTCGCAACTTGTGCGCAATCAAAGAAGCGTCCAATTCAGAATTCCTGGGGCATGGTCGAAACCTATCTCCGTGTACACCGGAAGTGGATGTATCTCTTTCGCGTGGTTGACAAAGCGGGAAACACCCTGGATTTCATGCTGTCTGAGCGATGAAATCGTCCAGCAGCCACCAGTTTCTTTACCTAAGCACTGCCGTCAAGCGGTATCCTAAACAAAATCGTCCTAGACCAGAGTGGCGCCTAAGCAACTGGTATTCGAGAAGCAAACAGTATCCTGAAGAGGTAATTCTCTAGTGAGAAGACTTCCGGCTTTCGGATGTTTGCCGCTTTATCACGATATTTGCGTCCAGTACCGCGTTGGCTCGGGTCGTTCCAAAATTTGCTACAATACCAATTTGAACCGTTCCGGGTACGACCCGATAAGATAACACTAATGATAGTGTACCGGGGTCTTGGAAGACCTCATCGATGCCATCCTATTTACCCGGACATTTAGGCGCGCAAGTCAGAGCGCTTGCGGCACACTAGGCTCACAAAGGGCGGGCACGTTCTCCGATCCATTCTGAGAACTGTTTCTCCGATACTTCCCCAGATGCCAAATCTTCCATCATCCTGACGCCTTGAACAGGGTCTGGACGAAACGAAAGCCCGTTCAATCGCAGAAAGGTAGCTGCTGCCACAAATGCAGTACGTTTGTTGCCGTCGACAAATGCATGGGCCTTTGCGATCCCAAACGCGTACGCTGCAGCGATTTCTGGAAGGCCCGCATTTGTGTATGCAGCGAGGTTCATCGCCCGCGCGCAGCCCATCTCAAGAAGTGCTGTGTCCCGCAGTCCCGGTGCACCTCCGTGCCTAGAAATTTGCCTATCGTGTATAATGATGATTGCGCCTAATGGAACCCAGACAAGCTCCTTCACGCAAGAGCCTCCAGAAGGTCTCTGTTTTCGTCCATGACGATCTCTGCCGCGGCCAGCGCTTCGGCCACGGAGGGATCATGTGCCATCACTTTCAAGGCACCATCATCGCTGCGCACCACGAATAGGCTATCGCCCTCTTTGACATCCAAAATAGCCAGCATTTCTGTGGTCAGCGTCATGACTGCTGAGTTGCCAACTTTGCGAATCTTGGTTTCAATCATAACGGCCTCCAAAGTGTATCCATATGTATATACTAGAGCTTAGTGGCAATCAAGCACTACAGTCCGCAGTCACCGATAATCGTTCTGGCCATGTTCAAGGGCGCGTCCGGTGAGCCGCGATACCTGACCGTGCCATTCTCCAGATAGGACAGATGCTTTCGAAAGACCCAAACAGCCCACAAGGAGATCTGAAATAAAGCATGTACTGCATAGTTTAGCCGCTGGCTTGGTGGCGACGGCGTCAGCATTGCCCATAGGTGCCGCCGCAGATGGCCCTGTGGTCGGCATGGCGCTGCCCTGCAAAAAAAACGACCGGGGATTTTGTCAGGCACACCATATTGGCCTTCAAAAGGCGGTCGATGAACTGCGCGTCGATCCGCGCGTGATCGACAATTCGCTGACACCCGAAGACTGGGTGACGGCCATGGCGAGCCTTGCTGAAGACAGTGATCTGATCATCGGTGTCGGCGCCCAGTTCGATGAGGCCGGTAAGATTGTAGCACCTGAATTCCCGGACAAGACCTTCATGGTCATCAATGGCTCAGTAGATCCCGACATCCCCAACCTGCACGCATACGGCATCCGGCAAGGTGTGCCTGCTTACATTGCTGGTGTCGTCGCGGGCGCATTGGACGGGGTAGAAACGCTGGGTTATGTCGGAGGATTGGAAATACCGCCCGTAACGCAATCCGACGATGCCGCGCGTGCCGGTGCCAAAATCGCGGGCGTGGAATACTTGTCTACCATTACGGGTGACTTCAACGACGTGGCGTTGGCCAAATCCGCAACAGATGCGCAGATCGCCGAGGGAGCAGATGCGGTTTACGGCATGTTAGCCGCCGGTCTGACGGGCATGGTACAGGCCGCCCAACGATCCGACCGCCAGCCTTACCTCTTTGGCGCGATCATCCCGCGCTGTGAGGACTACGATAATATGGTTGGCACAGCCGTCGCCGGATCGCCAAACCTCGTGATGGCGATGATCGGGGATTACCAGAATGGCACCATCCCAGCCAAGCCGCAGTTTTATGGAGTTGAGGAGCCTTCCATTCAACGCTTTGAATTGTGCCCGAACTTCCAGACCGAAGAGCTGGAAAAGCTCGTGGACGACATCACCAATGGTATTGTGGATGGCTCCATCACGTTGCCTGACGGTGTGTAACCCACCTATCCGCAGCGCGCCTGTAGGAATCTCAGGCGGCTGCGTTTCAGTCAGCGACCCAACCTGCTAGGGAACGGCAAAAAGAGGAGTATGAACTTGGGAGGATCACTTATTGCAAATCACTTTGCAGGATGAACCTTTGGCGGCCGATATTCTCGGTAAGCGTATTCGCGAACGGCGGCAATCCTTAGGCAAGACACTCGCGCAAGTTGCGGAAGAAACGGATTTGTCGCGTGGGTTCCTGAGTCAGGTCGAAAACGGTCAAACCAATCTTAGCCTGTCAGCACTTTATCGGATTGCGCGCGCAACAGAAACAACGGCTTCGTCTCTTTTGGCAGAAGGCACACAACCCGCGATCAGCGTGGTGCGTGCTGATGAAGGTGACTGGCAGCCAGCATCGCAAAGCAATCAGGAACAAATGGCGCGGTCTTTGCTGTCAACTCCCCGCAAGGAGATCGAGGCCCATGAATGCATCGTTCCCGCTGGGATCCGTAGCGCTAATGCCTGGAGCCACTCGGGTGAGGAATTTCTATATGTTCTCGAAGGGCATATGCAAATCGAGATTGACGGCCAAGCACCGATAGAGCTTCGCCACGGTGACGCCATTGCCTATTGTGCCGCCTTGCCACATCGCTGGATCGGTATCGCAACGACGACGCGGGTATTGAACGTCATTGCATTGCCGGTGACGTCCTGAACGGTATAGGCGTCACAAGGTCATTTCTGGTTGGATCTGTTGCGAAGTTTCTTACTGACCGAAGATGTCACGCCGGACTAGCGGGCAAAGCAGCCAGTTCCGCGAACTGCTGAAACGGACAGAGTCCGAGTTTGAATTGCCCATTGCGGATCGTGTACGCTACCTCGATGCCTGTTAGCGCTGCAGTTGCCGAAGCGAAGGTCTTGGGCCCTAGCTTGGGTCGCGCGCGTCTCTTGAAGAAGCGATGGTGCTGTTCCACGATGATATTCAAATGCTTCGGCCTGACCATCTCGATTGAGATCGGCGGCCAAAACCCTTCAGCATCTTGATGATGGCTTTGATGCCGGCATTGTTCGCACCGCTCTTGTCGATGACGATCTTTCGTGGAAGGCCATTGCATTCAAGCATTCGAGCGAAGAATTTCGTAGCGGCAGGTTTGTTCCGACGTCTGGAAAGCATGAAATCCAATGTCTTGCCGGGTTGTGTTGCCAACTCTGGGATCGGATTGATGAGAGTTCCATTGTTTGTGCCTCTTGCCAACACAGAAACTATGAGCAGGCTATAGTATGATCTCGTGGAAAGGCACGCCCTTCCCGAATGAAGCTATCCTGTATGCTGTATACTTTTACCTTCGGTACACGGTGTCGTATCGTGACCTTGAAGAGATCATGGCTGAACGCGGAGTGTGGGTTGACCACGCCACTCTCAGACAGATGGGTTGTTAAATATTCGCCCTCTTGGCGGCGGGTGCGCAGTCCAAGAAGTGCCCAACCCTGAAATCCTGGCGCCCGGACGAGACATATTTTGCGGGTGCGCGGGAAGCGGATGTATCTCTATTGCGCCGTCGATAAAGCAGGAAACACACTTGAATTCATGCTGTCTGAGCGAAGAAATGGCCCAGCAGCAACCAAGTTCTTTGCCAAGGCGCTGTCTTCTAATGGGACCCCAGATAAGGTTGTCATCGACAAAAGCAGGGCCACTGCAGCAGGTATTCAGGGAACAAACAAGATTTTGAAACGATTCAATTGTCAGATCAAAGTGCAGACGATCAGATCCAAATACGTAAATAGCATGGTGGAACAGGATCACAGGTTTATCAAACGGCGCATACGACATATGTGTGGCTTCAAATCATTTGGATCTGCGTCGGCTACCTTGGATGGTATGAGGTCGCCAATGTGACCCGCAAGAAGCAATTCGCTAATACAACGACATCCGGGTTTCGACCTTTTGCCGACCTCGCAGGATAGGTGTATCTAAGCACAGGCTTTTCGGGCTCGCCCAAAAATTTGCGACACATCCGGTTTTTGACGTTGAAAACGGAGACATGCTGAAATTGCGTGCAGGGCCTGGAATTGGGTTCAATGTGATCGTTGGCCTTCCAAATGGAACTGCGTTGCGAGTGCATAGCTGCGAACAGACCGGTGGCACACGCTGGTGCCGCGTTTCTCTGAAACGCGCGCGTGGACTAAAGGGATATGTTTCTCGGGCCTATTTGCGAAAAATTTGAACCAACCGTGGTTGTTGCAAGCAAAAGGCAAGATTGGACCGGCATTATGAAGTTTGGTCCTCCGAGAAATTTACTGCCTTGACGCTGGCATCCGGGTGGTGCCAGACCAGCAGACCGATCACAGACGACGCTGCGAAGAAAGCGATCAATCCGAACGCAACCGTAAACGTGCCGGTTGCGTCAAGGGCGAACCCAGTAATGACGGGTGCCAGAAAGCCCGCCAGAGCAAAGCCGCTATTCATGACACCCATGCAGGTTCCTGCGCGTTGCGGCACGATGTCGGCAATGACTGCATAGAAGATTGGATTCGCGCCAAGTCCTGCGGATACCGCGATCGAAATGCAAATCAACGCAATCGGGAAGTTATCTAAAAAGGCGAGTGGCAGAACAGCCAGTGCGACAAGTCCGTGCAATAGCGCCATAGGATAAGTGCGCGCGATCCGAAGTGTCCCCGTTCTGATCAGTAACCAATCCGACAAACGCCCCACGGAGTACAAAGTGATCGCGGCGGCGGCCCAGGGAATAGCAGCGGCCCAACCGATCTGTTTGAGGTCCAAATGATAAGTCGTCCGAAGGAACTCAGGCAACCAAGTCATCACGAAGAAAATGAGGTACCCAAACACAAAATAAGACCAGTAGCTGGCCAAAAGAGTAGGGGTCCGTAGCAAGACCCTGAAATCATCGCGCGATATCCGGCCACCGTTGGTGGGCGCATCCAGATTCCCGCGACCTTCCTTCACGTAGTCCAATTCGGCATCATTCACATGGCGCGAATTTTCAGGTGAATCGCTGGAAAGCCAAATCCACGCGGGTAGCCACAGCATGCCCAACAGAGCGAGGCCAAAGAACATTATGCGCCATCCAAACTCGGCGATGACATATGTTGCCAATGGCGCGCCAACGGCCAGCGCAAGTGGGATCGCCACTAATGCGGCACCCATAGCAGTGGAGCGTTCATGAGGTGGCAGCCACCGTTCCAAAACACGTGAATGCGCCGGAAAGGAAGGCCCTTCGGCAAGCCCGAGCGCCATACGCGCGCAATAAAGCATCGCGAACCCCGTTGCTGCACCGGTTAGGCCAATCGCGACGGACCAGAGCAGAACCGCGAGCGTAAATGTTATGCGCGCTCCGAAACGGTCTGCGAGATAGCCGCCTGGCAGCGTGGTCAGGAAGTATCCGATGCCAAATGCACCCAGCACCAGTCCTAAGTGAGAAGCCGACAGGCCAAACTCACTTTGAATGGCATGCGCCGCGTAAGAGATCGCCGAGCGATCAACATAGTTAATCGTGTTGATCAAAAACAAAAGTACGATCAAGGTCCAGCGAAATCGGGTCGCAGGAACAAATGCATTGGTCATGACGTTGCCCCGCCAAGTAATATCCAACGTCTCCGGAGTGTAGACGGGGCAAAAGCGCTTTGCCAAGCCAAACCACGGATGTGTCGGACGGGTGCCCTTTCAGACGGGTGAGGTATAGCCGAGCCGCCTACGGGTGCCGAATGACTGCGTCAGGGAGGCGCTGCGCTGCAGCGCCAGCAGGATTACCCAACGACCGCTTTGGGCTGCGGAAAACGGGCAGAGACCTATGCTGCTTCTGCTCCAAGGTCGACTTGGAACCCAATGCGGACGTGCCTACATCCCCAAAAATCTGGCACAACCAAGTGAATAATTTCGTCACTTGAATTCAAACTGAAAACTCCAGCGGAATCGTACAGTTTAATGGCTGCATTAATTAGCTTGAAAAGTAGGCATTTCTTCCTGAGGTGATTGCTTAATGAGACCATATAACTTGAAAACCTTGAATTGATCGTCAAACTTCTCGCATGAGTGAGTATTTTGACGAAATGTTTGGCGGCGACGGATCGCTGAGAGGTCCATACGAAGAGATCGGTCGTTGGTTTGACGCGGAAGATGTATCACGGTTGAGAGCCAAGCAGCGCGAGGCTGAAGAAGTCTTCAGGCTGACGGGCATCACCTTCAACGTCTACGGAAAAGCTGAAGCCGAGGAACGATTGATACCATTTGATATCGTGCCGCGTGTGATCTCAGGACGGGAGTGGCAACGGCTGGAACGCGGTATCGAACAGCGAGTGCGGGCAATAAACGCCTTTCTTCACGACATCTACCACCGTCAGGAAATCGTTAGAGCCGGACGTGTGCCGGCTGAGATGATAGCCGGAAACGAAGCGTTCTTGCCGCAGATGCTGGGCGTCTCGCCACCTGGTCAGGTCTATACACATATCGTCGGCATCGATTTAGTGCGAACAGGACCGGACGAGTTTTTTGTGCTGGAAGACAACGCCCGTACGCCATCCGGCGTCAGCTATATGCTGGAGAACCGGGAAACGATGCTGAAGATGTTTCCCGAGCTCTTCAGCGCGACCAATGTTCGGAATGTTTCGGACTACCCCCGCAATCTGAGGCGGTCTCTTGCAGCCTGCGCGCCAGCTTGCACAGACGGAGAACCTACTGTCGCGGTATTGACCCCGGGCATCTATAATTCAGCCTATTACGAACATGCTTTTCTTGCTGATCAGATGGCCGTGGAATTGGTCGAAGGGCACGACCTGCGGGTTGTCGACGGCCGCGTCTGCATGCGCACCACCAGAGGTTATAAGCCGATCGACGTTCTCTATCGCAGGGTCGATGACGACTTCCTGGATCCGCTGAATTTCAACGCTGATAGCGCATTGGGCGTGCCTGGTATTCTGGACGTTTATCGCGCAGGCGGCATAACGATCGCCAACGCGCCAGGTACGGGTATCGCCGATGACAAGGCAATCTATTCCTACATGCCTGAAATCGTTGAGTTCTACACGGGCGAGAAGCCTCTGCTTCAAAATGTTCCCACCTGGCGTTGTAGCGATCCCGAGTCTCTGTCCTACGTGCTGGACAATCTGTCCGACCTTGTTGTGAAGGAAGTTCACGGGTCTGGCGGCTACGGGATGTTGATCGGCCCGACTGCCAGTAAGAAAGAGATTTCGGCTTTTCGCGACAAGCTCAAATCGCGGCCAGCGAACTATATTGCTCAGCCGACACTGTCACTTTCGACGGTTCCGATCTTCGCGCGTTCGGGGCTGGCCCCTAGACATGTAGATTTGCGGCCGTTCGTTTTAGTGTCTCCCGAAGGGATTAAGATCACACCTGGCGGTCTGACGCGCGTAGCGCTCAAGAAAGGGTCATTGGTCGTGAACTCAAGCCAGGGCGGTGGAACAAAAGACACCTGGGTTCTGGAGGACTGACCATGCTGGGAAAAACTGCCGGCGGGCTGTTCTGGATGTCCCGGTACCTGGAGCGAGCAGAAAACACTGCAAGGCTGCTGGAAACAGGTCAGAGGATGGCTTTGACCCGCGCCAAGAACTCTGCAGAGGAATGGGGTTCTGTTCTGAAAACGGCCGGAGTTCTGGACGGGTATCACGCCAAATACGATGATATTTCAAAAGACAACGCGGTGGATTGGGTGCTTCGTGATGCGGACAATCCATCCTCGATCAAGTCGGTCATCAAGCAGGCACGAAACAACGCACGCCTTGTCCGAACCGCTCTGACCCACGACGTCTGGAGTGCGGTAAACGCCACGTGGATGCAGATCGATGAGAATATGAAACGCCGCGTGAATGAGCGGGACTTGCCAGCTATGCTGGAGCTTATTCGCCAACAGGCTGCGTTGGTCCGTGGTGCCACATTGGGCACCATGCTGCGCAATGACATTTTCGATTTCACCCGTATCGGTACTTTTGTCGAGCGGGCCGACAACACCGGACGCATTCTGGACGTAAAATACTATGTTCTTTTGCCCACCGCCTTTTCTGTTGGCTCGTCGCTGGACAACATCCAATGGGAAAGCATCCTTCGGTCAGTCGGTGCGGGCGGAGGTTATCGAATGACCCATGGGCAGAAAACACGACCGTCCGATATTGCCCAATTCCTGATCCTGGATCAGCGTATGCCCCGAAGCCTGCACTTTTGCTGTAGAAAGATCCAAGAGAACTTGTCCTATCTGCAGAAAGACTATGGGTTTGCCGGGCCTTCATGTGAATCGTCCAATGCCCTCTACGAGAAATATTTGAGTCGACAGATTTCCGACATCTTTGAATTCGGTCTTCATGAGTACATTCAGGATTTTCTCACTGATCTTGGAAACTTAAGTCGCCAGATCGAGATTGATTACCGGTTTTATGAGTAGCCAATGAAACTGCACATTCGACACGAGACCCGATACGATTTTGACGCTCCGGTTCCCTTCGGGCTGCAGCAGCTGAGGAAGACGCCAAAGTCATTTCGCAATCAAAGCATTGTAAGTTGGAGTACTGAAATCACCGGCGGGCGCAAAGAGCTAACCTTTGAAGACTACCATCGCAACACCGTGGAATTGGTAAGTTTCGAAGCAAATACCCGATGCATTTCGTTGATTTCCGAAGGTGTCGTCAGGGTAGAGGACACGCATGGCGTTCTGGGGCACCACGAAGGGTCTATACCTTTATGGCTCTTTAAGCGGAGCACGCCTCAGACAACTCCGGGGAAAGGTGTTGCTGATGTGGTAGGTGCGTTGCCCAACGTCGAGCCGCTGGAGCAGATGCATACCCTTTCCGAAATGATTCGAACTCAGGTCGTCTACGAGGTCGGAAGTTCGCACCCAGACTGGAGCGCAGAAGACGCTCTCAAAGCTGGGCGCGGCGTGTGTCAGGACCACGCGCATGTTTTCATTACCTGCGCACGTCGGATCGGAGTACCGGCACGCTACGTATCGGGATACCTGATGATGAATGAAATCGAAATACAGGACGCGACCCATGCCTGGGCCGAAGTGCATTTAGACGGGCTGGGGTGGGTCGGGTTTGACGTCTCAAACGGCATTTCCCCTGATGATCGCTACGTACGTGTCGCAACCGGTCTGGACTATGCCCAAGCTGCCCCGGTAATAGGTAGCAGAATTGGGGCAGCGGGCGAGCAATTGACGGTGCAGTTGCAAGTCGCACAGCAGTAACGGAGACCTTGATGACCTATGCTGTGGGCATGCGGTTGAACTGCGGACTGGTATTCATGTCCGATACGCGCACGAACGCTGGCGTCGACAATGTTTCGACCTTCAAAAAGATGTTCAATTGGACAGTCCAAGGTAACCGGTCGATCACTATCCTAACGGCTGGAAACCTGGCGACTACTCAGGCCACAATAAGCCTTCTGGAGGAGCGTACAAAAGCGCCCGAAGATCGTTCGCCATCGATCTTGGAAGCTCCTACAATGTTTCAAGTCGCGCAACTGGTCGCGGCTACGCTGAACGATGTCATCGAGGAGCATGCCCGATCCGGTCAGCAAGCCGACAGCGCCTTTCACGCGACGCTCATTCTGGGTGGTCAGATCAAAGGCGGCCCGTCGCGCCTGTTCCTGATTTACCCCGAAGGCAACTTTATCGAGGCAGGTGACGACACCCCGTTCTTTCAGATCGGTGAGACAAAGTACGGCCGCCCAATCCTGGTGCGCGCTTATGATCCGGAAATGAGCTTCCAGGAAACAGTTAAACTCCTGCTTGTTAGTTTCGATTCCACGATCAAAGCCAATCTATCTGTCGGAGCCCCGCTTGACCTGCTCCTCTACGATGAAGACAGTCTTGAAGGTGGTGCGCGTTCCAGGTTCGAATCCGACGATCAGTACTTTCGTACTATTTCCGAAGGGTGGGGCGACGCGTTGAGATCTGCCTTGTCCAAACTTCCGGAATACAACTTGGAAGAAAACTAAAGGATTGTACGTCCGCTTAGTCCGGTTTCCAGACCTGGACTAATGCATAAGTCGAGCATTTGCGGCGAATGTCGGCAATGCGGGCTGCGACTGCAGCATCCGGGTGCTCAGTCGAGTGATCAGCATGGGCCGTTCCGTACAAGGGAGAGTCTTGCGGAGGACAGGGCTTTCGCCGTGGAACGGGACCTTCTGACCATGCACAGAGCGTGCTATCGGATCGACGACCGGTGATCCGACCTCACGACTGGCTTCACTCCGGTGCTTAGCGGCGTTAGTCTCCAGTCCGAGCAACATTGAAAGGAGCTGCCCCATGTCCCTGTTCTCAAAACTCTTCGGTGGTGGCGAAAAGTCTGAGCCGGAGCCGGTTGCGTACAAAGGGTTTGAGATCTTCCCCGACCTGATGGCAGAGGGTGGCAAATACCGCCTGTTGGCGCGTATCGAAAAGGTCATCGACGGTGATCGCAAGACGCATACAGTGATCCGGGCGGATGTCTTCGAAAGCCGTGATCAGGCCGAAAGCTTCAGCATCGCCAAGGCGAAGCAGGTCATAGACGAGCAGGGCGAACACCTCTTCGGTATAGGATAACGGTAGCTTGAACCCCGCCCTGCGATCGACGGGTGCCATGTCAATGGCGTTTTGCAAGCCACCCTTTGCAGTCTCCAACGTGCCAGTCTGACTGCACGCCTAGTGTCCCTTCCTGCGGTAAAAAGCCGATTTCCGAAGAACACGCCGCTTAACCGAGTGGCATGTTCGGCATGTGAATTCCACACATAGATCCGTTTATCTCCTCAAAAATGGCAGAAGTGATTTTGCAGCGGTAGGTAAAGTCGGCGTCGCAATTCATTTGTGCTCGGAATTTTTTTCTACGAATTGATCTCTTAAAGTCATTGGACAGATGGGTGAATTAACCAAAAAATCGCGCTATAGAGCTGACAGCAACCACACCTGTTCACCCGGTCAACGTGGACCCCGACGCCGACATGGCGCGGTTCCATGGAATTGAGTTGCAGTGCACTGTTTGGGGCAGTGTCTGTCCTTCGCACTTAGGGGCGTCTACACCTTCAGAGCCGCGCATAGGGCAAATATGTCGCTCCGGTGTTGATGCCGTGCGCGGCTTCGCCGTCCTGTGTCGTTTGCGCGTATATCAGAGAGGTCAGCGATGAGAAAAAGAGCGAATACAACACTGTGCGCCGTATGACTTTAGTCTCCGAATTTTATCGTTGAAGGCATGTTATTTCGTAATAGCCGTTGCGCGTCCAATGAATTGCCACCGTATCAGCGGCCGCACCCGGGGTCAAACTAGCGAATCGCGCAAAAATTGAGTACTCTGAACCCGTTCCGAGGGTGCCGCGGCGACCTGTTTGCCGGGGCAATTTTAGCAAAATGATTGTTTGGATTGTGGGGCAACCGGATGGCCCGGATCAAATTGATATTCATCAGATACTCCCGACATTCACTGGCAGGGAGCTTAATCAATACAACACCCGAATATCGACACCAGGCATTCTCTGCGTGCGGGAAAAGGTCCTCTGACACAGGACTTAACAAGGTGGGGGCACCAGACTGACACGACGTATCAGGAGGTGAAATGACGATCGAAATTTCGGTGTTCGGCCCGGTGCGGGCCAGCGTCGACAATGCCCCCGTCAAATTCGTGTCCAAGCGGTCCGCGCATCTGCTGGGGTATCTTGTCATCCACAAAACGCGCCCGCGGTCACCCGCTGCCGTGGCCGAGGATTTGTGGCCCGAACAAGATCCCGCGCGGTCCCGAAAAGCCTTAAACACCGAGCTTTGGCGACTGCGAACGGCCTTTGAGACTGCTAAGGCTGACGCCCCGGTTGAACGCGACGAAGTGGCGCTGAGTGTAACGCCAAACTGCCGCTCTGATTTTCACGCGTTCTGGTCGGGCGTCGATAATGCAATAGCCCATGACCGTGGCCACGATCCGGATGCCGTCACCCGCGCCGAAGCCGGAATCGATGCTGCGCGGGGCGTGCTGATGGAGGGCTGTTACGACGATTGGCTTTTGATCCCGCGCGAGATGGCGGTGGCCGAACTGAGCCGCCGCCTGACCCGGTTGATGGAGGCGTGTATGGCCGCCAACCGCTGTAACCGCGCAATCCGCGCCGCGTTGAAACTGATCGAAATCGATCCGCTGCTGGAAGCCCCGCATCGTGTCATCATGCAGGCGCATGACCGGCTTGGAAACCGGGCGGCGGCCATTCGCCAGTTCCAAAAACTTAAAGCGTCGCTATCGCGTGAGTTGCAGGTGCCGCCGCTGGAAGAGACCATCGCCCTTTACACCTCGATTGTCGGAGAGACCCGCCGCGATGCCCAACCGCCACCCGTGCCTGCCGGTGAGCCGCAGAGCGAAGTTATCCAAGATCTACTGACGGCCGAGTCACGGGTGCGCCGGGCCCGTCTCAGGCTTTTGGCCACGAAACGGGGGACCGCGACGCAGGTGTAATGCGCCTATCGCCGCGCCTGGCAATTGGCGCAACCGCAAGACTCCAATCGCAGGACCGCCGTATCGGCAGGCAGTCGCTCGCCGGGCCAAACCTCGGTCGGGTCGTCCATGTCGGCGACGCGAATGTTCCCGATCGGGCCTTCGCCGAAAGCCCGTGTGACGACATAGTCACCTTCCATCAGATCGCGCAGCAATTCTCCGGGAGTGCCGATGACAGTAATATTATCTGGCACATGATGTTGCCGGGCCGCATCGAACAGCGCGGCTGGGCTCAGGCCGCCACTTGCTTCGCCAAGCCAGGACAGGCGTTCACCTGTCTCGCCACCAAGACACATCGCGTCGATATCGGCTTCAATCGGGTCATAATCTGTCAGCATGGCGATATTCCGGGCAGGTAAATGGCGCCGGGCGTGCTCAGGCGTTCCCAACGCGGGGTTGCAAGGCTGGTTTCGTTCAGTCGACTGGGGGCATGAGGCGAAAGCGAACGTATATGCGTCACAACCGCCGGGGTCGGGCTTCCGATACCCGCAAAGTGATGTTCGACCTGTTCGGCGATTTGCTCGGCCGCGTATCGACCAAACCTGCGCCCCGCCACATAGGCATAAGCCTGGGCCGCTTCTCGCGCGGCTGCGGCTGTGGCAATCGCGCGCAGGCGGCCCGGGTCGAATATACCGCGCCGGATGGCCGCAGCCGTGGCCCGCGCACCCGCCGCCGCTTTGGCAGCGGCCTGGTCGGCTGCGGCGCGGGCCTGGCTCAGGGCAGAGTTGGTCATGAAGGCAGTCGGCGATGACGGGTGGTGCTGGCTTTGCCAGGCATGGGCCAGTTCGTGGATCAAAAGCCGGCGGTCGCAGGCGGGTCTGCTGAACGGGCCGGGCCCCATATTCATGACGATAAAGTCACCGGCAGAAGATGGGACATAGGTGGTAAAGGGCCGCCCGGTCCCACCGGACAGGTTTGCCCCAAGCCCGTCCGAGATAAGCACTTTCGTAAAATCGATGCTGCCGTTGTAAACGGAATTTGCCAACGTGATCTCTCCGGCCGTCAGGAACCGCACCGATGTAGGCAGCACGATACCAATCCGTCCAAGGGGCAAGCGGCCCAGGATTCGGCGCGCCTGACGCACGATCTCCTGAATATCCGGAGGCACTGATGGCGTCACCGGCGGTGGCACAACCGGGGGCGGCGTCACGGGTGGCGGGGGAACAGGTCGCACCGGCGGTAACGCCACGCGCATCAATTCCAGCGGCGGCCAGGTGATCGGGCCGATTTTGCCGTCCCATTGCCGCCGATCCGCGAAAGTGCAGGCCTGAAACAGTTTGGTAGCGGCCTCAGTAATCGGACCGAACCGGCAATCGACGGGGATGGGAACCATTCCGATTCCGGCCCGCAACCGGTTCAACTCGGACGTCGAAGTGCCCGAGATACAGGTGTACCGCCCTGCGTCGTAACGTGACAGGAACTCGTTCAAAAGCTCTTGCGCATCGCCGACGGCCGGATTGCGCGACCTGCGCTGCGACGTGCCGCGATAGATCAGGGGGTGCAGCCCGCGCCCCTCGGGGTCGGGCAAGGCAGCGGGGGGGCCTTCGCCGGGGCGGCAGGTATGCGTTCCTTCGGCAAGCGCCGGTTCGGTTTCATCGGGCCAGATTTGACCGTCCCAGAATTCCGGTTCCGTCTCTTCGAACGCGTCCTCGATGGTTGGATACTCTTCTTCTGCGAGGTCACCTTGCTCTTCAAACATAGACATCGACATTCACACCGCCTCCCTGTTCCAAAAGCTCGTCAATACGTGCACGGCGGTTGGCGGGTACGCGCCGCCAGGCGTCGTCGAACCCGTGGCTGCGACCCCGGCGCAAATAGGGGCGATACAATCCGTTGGGCTGGGCATGCCACAACCGAACCCCCCGCGCCGCCTGCAGGTCCGATGCGCCCGCCGCCCGCAATTCGCGCCAAAGTTCCGCGTATTTTGTGATTGGGCGTTCGATTTCTTCGGCGGGTGTGCAATCCCAGGCCTGCACGCATCCGCCGCGCGCGCCGCACCCTGCCTCGCCTTGCGCAAGGAATGACCGGCTGCTCGCCCGCTCAGCAACCGGGACGATGCCGGTCCAAGCGCCACGATTGAAATTGAAAACACCCCAGGCGGTGATCAGCGGCTTACCCACCGGGCGCGCCGTTCGGGGGCGAGCATCGAATATGTTGGCAGGCAAGGCATAGGTCCCCCGGCTTTCCGAATAAGCAAGGCTGCGGCAGGTTCGGACAAAGGTGTTGCCCAGACCATGGGTTCCCGCCTCGGCCTCGACAGCCGCGTATGCCGCGCCCGTTGTACTGGCCTGCCGCGCCCAGGAGGGAAGACCCGGCGGGCGACGTGTGCGCCAGCGTCGGCCATAAGGGCGCGCGGCGTCCACGGGATAGGGCAACCCGCCGGGCGTCGGGGTGACGGGTGTTGGTGTGACCGGGGTTGGCGTCAGCGGAGTCGTAGCCCGTAATGGGCTCAGCGCGGTCCAGGTTTTCGGGCCCACAACGCCATCCCATTCGGCTGGTGTGTTCGGGAATGCACAGCGCTGGAACAGTTTGACCACGGCCTCGGTCTGAGGACCAAACCGGCAGTCGACCGTCATGCGGGTCAGGCCCAGCCCGGTCAGGCGGCGCTGTAGGTCGGCGATATTCGCGCCCGGACCGCACGGGGCCGTCCCCACGCGCAACATGTCAATGAAGCGGTTCAGCAAAATCTGCAAATCGCCCACTGATGGGTTGCGGGATTTCGACCGTGTCGTGCCCCGCCGCACCGCCGGGTGCGGGCCGCGCCCGGTTGGATCGGGCAGGGCAGCAGGCGGACCTTCGCCGGGACGGCAACTATGCGCCCCCGACGGGGCGGGAGGATCGACCACACCGGGCGGCGAAACGGGCGTGACCGCGCCTACCGGGTCCAGACCGTTCTCTTGCAGATCCAGCAGCACACGCGTCGGGTTCTGAAGGCGCGCCGGAGCCCGCCGCCCGCGCATCCAACGGCTGTTGCGCGTGGTGCCGGGCACGTAGGTTTCGAAGTGGATCATCTGGCTGCCGCCGGGATTGATCCCGATCGTCGCGATCTGTTGACCAGCCCTGACGGGGGACCCCCGACCAAGGCCAAGCCGCGTCCACGAATTTGGTTCGACCTCGCCGTAATTGACCACGACAAACCCGTGATCGACAAACAATGCCCATGAGGTCTTGGTCTTGCCACAGCAGAATCCGTAGAAATTGATGATCGTGCCATCCGCAATCGCGTGCACCGGGTCCCCCCTTCGCCCAAATAGATCGACACCGACATGAATCCGTGCCCCACCGCCGCGCGATGCACCAAAGATGCGTCCCCTGCGACCGATGTAAGCGCCGCTGTCGGTCTGGTAGCTTACCAGCCGCCCTTGCCGCACCGACGTGACAATGGGCCAGTAAGACCCCGCAGGGAACAGCGGTGCAAACGGTGCACCTCGGTGCCCGTTCGGGGCCTCGTTCGGCTCATCCGCTTCCTGAAAATCTTCCCAGGCGTCTTCATCGTCTTCCGGCAAACCCAGTTCTTCGTCGTCGTCGAGCAAGCCGAGCGGCTCGGCTTCTGAGGTTTCGGCCCAGGCATCGCCGTCGTAAGCCTCTGACCTGTTTCCACAACTACATCCACGGGACATTTCCTCAATTTCGATCTCTTCCTCAAGTTCTTCCATTGTGTCCTCCGTTTCCAGGGGCGCGACGGCGTTGAGCATGGTGTCAACGTCCAGATAGCCGCGCCCATAGCGATTGGGCTGGTCGGGTGGTCCGGGGGTGAGGGCCGCAAGAACATGACCTCGGGTCTCCTGCATCGGTAGCGCGCGGCCCGCGGCCTCGAACAGGAGTGCGACCGCGCCGGTGACATGCGGTGTCGCCATGCTGGTGCCGGACATGTGGCTGCTGCCGCCGCCTGAGCGCGCGCCCAGAACGGATACGCCCGGGGCCACCAGATCCGGTTTTTGACGGCCATCGCGGGTGGGACCTTCGGATGAAAACGGTGCAACTTCCCGCTCTTGCGAGAACCCGTCATAGGCGCCGCAGACCAGCGGCAGGTGCCCGGTGCAGATGGTGCCTATGGTGTGAGTTGGATCGGCAAGGCGGGCGGGAAATCGCGATTGGTTCCGACCCCGCGAATCCCGTTCGATCCAGGCATGAAACCGCCCCGACGGTGCATTCACAGCCCTCAGCGCAACCTGATAGGCGCCCGGTGCCGCCGCACGATCCAGAAAAATGTGGGCCACATTGTCCCCATTGGTGCTGTCGAGCGCGCGATTGTGCAGGTGGCCGACCTTGCCCAGCGGCCCGTCGATCAGCATCCGTTCACCCAGCCCGGCGGTGATTGGCCTACCATCAGGCGGAGTCAGTTCGACGGTGACATCCGCGTTGCCGGGATACCAGATCTCAAGCTCATTGTCCGTCAAATCAGCGGGGTCGATAATCCATTCCAACCGCTCGGTCCTGCCGTCCTCCAGTTGCCCTTGCATATGTGTGCGGGCCGCGCGGTAATTGCCGCAGCTCTGACAGATGGCGCGGCCCGGACGTTCACTCAACAGCCAGTCCATGGCCCGCTCGACCAGCGCCTGACCGTCTTTCGGCCCGCCCATACCACCGATTGAGCAATTGACGGCGACCGGTGTGTCCTGAGCGGTGTCGAAAATAAAATGCAGTGCTTCAAGCAACCGCAGGCTATCGCCCAGATCACGTTCCCCCTTTGTGTGGCGGGTAGACAGGTCCACGAACAGCAGATCGGCCGCGGGGGCCACGCCAGAGCGACCGGCGGCTATCGAGAGCACATGCGTTCCATGGGATCCACGCCCGCGATCAGAGCGGCTTCCGTCATAACCAAGCGCGTCGAACGGGTCCGGCGCGGCAAGCGCTTCGTTGATGTCATCGCGCGAGAAGATTCGGCCATACCCGTAGGGATTGTCATAGGTCGGTGGGCCGGATTGCCGCCACAACCCCAGCAACCGGGTCGAGCCGTCCGCGTTGCGAAACTCGGGATGGGTGAAATCCAGCCCAAAATCAACCGAACCGACGATTTGCCCGCGCCCGGTCCACCGGCGACGCCGTCGCGCGTGTCGTGTGTTCGGATCTGCACCACGCCCCCGGATGCCTTCGGTCACATCTTCGATCCCCAGCAGATTGGCAACCTTCATGCTTTCGACCACGGCGAGATCATAGATCTCGGCGGCGCGGTCACGTGGCACACGCGCAGTCACCACATCGCCAAAACGGCAAACGACCTGCAACGCCTCGGGGGGCGCGGCATCGGGCGATGACAGGCGCAACAGCACCTCAAGCTCGTCGCTTTCGTCTGTGTCGATCCTGGTGATGAGGTTGGGGTCCATAGGTCCGCCCATGCTGGCGAATGGGGAAGGTGACGCGCCACTGACAATTGGCGCGTCGTCAAAATTTTACCGCTTGCGAGACGTCGAACTGCCGCCCTTTTGCGGCGACGTCGCATCGGGTTCAACGGCTACCTCCGGCGGGGCGTCATTGCCAACCGACCCATCATCGTCTGTGCCGGCGGACACGGACGGTTGATTGCTCACGAAGGTGCCGTCGTTTTGTTGGGCGGCGTTTTGTTGCGCGATCTCGTGGATAAGCGCGACGACCGTCTGCTTCGCGGCCTGCATCGTGTCGCCCAGCGTGACTTCCGAGAATTTTTTGTCGAATTCCGGAACCGTAGCGCCCGGCAGAACAACATTTCCATCGTCCAGCGAAACGGGTTGCAGGCTCAGCATATTGGCCTCTTCACTGGTCGAACCGATGAACTGGGCAATCGCCTCGCTGCTGCCCGACGCGACCAAAGCCTCGCCCGACTTCTTGTAGAGCGACTGTGACGCTTCCGTCTGATCGGCAGACTTCTCGGTCATCTCTTTCAGATCGTCTTCGGCTTTTTTCGCTCGGTTTTTGGCAATCTCGGCCCGTCCCAGCGCATAGGCGGGAACTACACCACCCAACCCGCCGGTGCCCATGGCCCCGATCAGGCTGTAGCTTGTCTTTTTCTTCTTCGGCAGGTCTTTGAGGGCCTGGCTCAGAAGGACGAAGTTCCGGGTGTCAAAGTTTTTCATAGCGGTCTCCTTTCCTTCGCCCGATCCCTAGAGATTTCCGCTGATCGCCAGCAAAGCAATCGGATCAAGACCACCCGAAGACCCGCCCGAGCCGCCCAGACCGCCGGTCAGCGCCAGCAGCACAATGGGATCAAGGTCGCCATCCTCGCCGCCCGACCCGATCAGGATCGGCAAAAGCGCGGCTTGTTGCGCTTCTTGCTTGGCGGTTGCGATCTGCTTTTTCACCGACTTCTCAAAGCTGGACAGGCGGTTGTTCTGCTTTGTCATCGCCTTGCGGTTTGAACTGTCGATGCGCTTGATCTCTTTGTCCAGCCGGGCAATGCCGGTACCGTTCTTGCGCACGTCTTTGGCCAGCGTGTCGATGGCCTTCTTGACTTCGGCGGTGGTTGCAAAGCTCTTGCTGAAGCGGACGGTGGCACTGCGGCCCCCGCGGGTCATCACCTGGGCGCTTTTCTTGCCTCGGAACGCAAAACGGCGGCGGGGCGAGCGACGGAACCGGCGACCGCGACGCCTGCGTCCACGCACCCGGCGACGACGGAAATAGCGGCGGCGCTCGGCCTCGTCATCGTCGTCATCATCCAGATACTCGGCCTCGTCGTCATCGTCATCATCAAGATAATCAACGTCTTCGAAATACGCCTCGTCATCATCGTCATCATCGGAAATGATCTCTAAGGTCTCATCATCGTCGTCATCGTCGAGTATGGCCTCGAGCTCTGCGTCGGAATAGTAGCGCATGGCAATCTCCTTTGCCCTTGTTTGGCAGTTAGTCTTCCGGGGACGCTTCCATCGCGTCATCTTCCGTCACAAGGCCGGTTCGGATGAGAAGCGGCAGGACGAATTCATCAAAACGGTCGGGATCGGCAGGCAAGGCACCCGGGACGCCTTCGCCACGGCAACCGCGGCAGGTTTCGTCCTCGCCCCAGCAGTAGCAAGCGCCCAAAGCTTCAGCGAGCGCGTCCAACCGCGCCTGCATCGCCTCATGCGAGGCCTGAAGCCTGCGGATATGCTGGATCAGTCGGGCCTTGCCGCCATCGCCATTCGGGGTGTCTGGTCCGGTATTGCTGTCCAGCAAGCGTTTGACCAGCATTGCCTTTTCGATGCTTTGCGGCGACACGCCCGACTGCCTGGCCAGTTCCAGGAAAGCCGTGTCAGGGGCCGCCTTTTCGGTTGCGATCTGTGGTAGCTGGTTCATGTCCTCGCCTCTTCAGTGCATGGGTTCGAACTCTTCAAAAAAGTCGTCTTGCAGTTCGAACATCTCGTCCTCATCGTCGTCTTCGGCAGCAATGGCATCTTCGAGCAGCCCTTCCTCGACCAGCAGGTCCCACAGGCGTTCAGCCCGGATATCCGCGCTTTCGATGCCCTCGATCGCCTCGCCATACTCATCCATCAGATATTCTGGCAGAGCATCCGTGCCGTGCAGTTCCTCGGCCTCCATCGCGGCTTGCGCGAAAAGGGTCCCGGCCAGATTGGCCAACGCACCCACCGGTATGTTCGAACCGCCGACCCGCACCGAACCGCGGCCACGGCCTCCGGCAACAAGACTGCCTAGAGCCTGACGCAATTGCGGACTTTGCAGAAGCCCGGTCAGACGACCCGCGGCACGGCCGGGTCTGCGCCGCGCGCGACCACGTACCCTGCGAGGACGCCTGCGGGTCGGGCGACGTCCGCCGCCTTTGGCAAGCTGCCCCAGAAGCGACGCGCCCGCCTTGCCGGCAAGAGCGCCAACAGGCCCGCCGATCACGGTGCCAACGGCGGGCAACGCAATCTGCGCAAACGGTTTAACGGCGCGGGCGACGGGACGTGCCACTTTGGCCACAACGCGCCCGGCCTTGCGCAGACCCTTGCCTACTTTCTTGACCAATTTTTTGAAAAACTCGGCTTCTTCCGCCGACATGCCAGCTGTGATCTCGGTGAATACGGTGTCCAATTCCTGATAGTCCGCGTCGGCATATTCCTCGCCCAGAACCGAGCGCAGGCCCTCATACGCCTCAATCGCCTCAACCATCTCGGGCGTGATGTCATATTCCTCGTCGAAGATGTTATCGTACATGGTCCTCGCCTCTCTGGTCGGCCATCAACTTTCGGCCATGAGTTCGCACACAACCTTTGGCAATTCGTCCAGCGATCGGAACCAGCGCCGTTCCAGCGCCGGGTCGTCCGGGTTCGGCGCACCCATTGGCGGTGGCACCATCTGCACCCATCCCCGCCAGCTTTCAGACGCGCCGGCTATGGTGCGCGCCTCCTCGCGGTAGACGCAGATGAAGCGAAAGCTTCGGGGTCGCGCGTGCATCGGTCCTTCACTCCGAATCCCTTTTGAAAATCTTGCGGCGAGGGCGGTCTCAGCCCGCTCTCGCCGCGATCACAAATGGATCACAAGGACATTTCTGGTGGGTTCTGTTGCGAAGTTTCTTGCTGACCGAAGAGGTCACGCCGGACTAGCGGGTTATGCGCGGGCGACTAGAGCCCCGAAGGCTTCCCCCCTTGCTCATCAAAGCCCAACCGATATTCGCCATCTTGTTGGCCAGGGCTACGCGAACCAGTAGTGGTGGCTTGCACTCGGTCATGCGGGCAAGCCAGGGATCGTTTCCTGGCGTTTTCCGCGAACGCCATATAACAACGCTGTTGGCACGGATGATCAACAATTGTCTGAGCGAACGTTCTCCCATCTTTGTTGTCGCCCCGAGACGCTGCTTGCCCCCTGTTGAATGCTGCCTTGTTACCGGCCCGAGCCAAGCCGCGAAGTCGCGCCCTCGACAGGACGTTTCCGGCGGAGGGGCCAGGGCCACGAGCGGATGCGATCAGCGGGCCAATTCCAGGCACCGTCATAAGTCGGCGTGCGATTTCGCTTGACCGCGCACGGCGGGCAATCTCGGTACCCAACTCTTTGAATTGACACTCCAGCTGATCCAGCATGCTGATCAGCCTTTCAAGGCATTCCCGGGCCACAATCGGGATCCTGCTATCGCCAGTATTCACCAAGGCAACTAACTTGCGAATATTGACTGCTCCAACCATATAAGACCGGAAGTCATTCACCCACATTTACACAGCGTGTCAAAGGGCCAGAGTTTGCTGCAGATCGCAATAGTATTGAGTTAGTTTACAAGCCAGTTGACGACCTTTTGCACCTCCCGTCTCACAGGATCGCTTCCTCGAACTTCGAGAAAATAGCCGTGTGTTGGGGGGATGTCCTCATCAAAAAGCCGAACGACCCTTCCTTCGGCGAGGTCAGGGTCAATCAATGGCAGCCAACCGATCACGATTCCCTGTCCTTCGGCTGCGCCGCGCAGAAGGGCGTTTGCGTCCTGGAAGATCGAGCCGCGCAGCCTGTCCGCGACAGGGACATCCATGGCGGAGAACCAATCCAACCACCCCCAGTGGTTCCTTTGGTGTAGCAGGGGTAAATCTAGCAGGTCTTTTGGATCGTCAATCGGTCCATGGGCGGCAAGAAAGGATTTGGACGCAATGGCGACCGGGCTGAGTTCAAGCAGTTTGACCGCGTTGCCGGCCGCTTCCGCCATGCGATCCCAACGAATTACGATGTCGAGGTTTTCCCGAGCGCTTGTGCCGGGTTCGAAGGTTGGTAGAACTTCAAGTTCGATATCCGAGTAGGATTCCCAAAAGTCACTTATCCTTGGCATCAGCCAACGCGCCGTGAGGATCGGACCTGCGGCCAGACGGACCACCTTGCGGGTGTGCCGGTGGAGCGTGCGTACGGCTTCGTCCAATATTCCAAAGGCCTGTGCGGCAGCGCCAGCAAGCCTCTTGCCGTCTTCGGTCAGCGTGACATCACGCCCACTGCGAACAAAAAGCTTAGTCCCAAGTTGGTCTTCCAGACCGCGAATGTGGTGACTGATCGCTGTCGGGGTGACCGATAAAGCCTCGGATGCGGCGCGGAAACTGCCCAGACGGGCGGCTGATTCAAAGGCCCGCAAAGCGGAAAGAGAAGTTTTCATACCAGGTCTATTGCATAGTTTTACTCATCTATTGATGAGCATGATGCCTTTGTAAATAAAGAAAAGCTCTGAAAAGGTAGTGCTGACGAAAAGCAAATCTCATGAATTGATGGTCAAACCCATGCGCCGCCGAGGTCGAAAAGACCGACTGAAAGATACCACCCAACACGAAAAGTCCCTGCCAGTCTGGCCGGGGGTAATCGGTGGTCGTCTTAAGCCGCTTTTTACGGACGAGGTCGCGCTGGTCGAGCACACTGCTTTTTCGCTGCTGGAAACGCTCGGCTTAAATCAGGCCATCCCGTCGATGATTGACAAAGTGCTTGCGGTTGGCGGGTCGATCACGGATGACGGGCGTTTGCTATTTCCACCCGATCTGGTTCGTTGGGCGATTGACGGGGCGCAGCGCGGTTTCACTCTCTGCGGACAACAACCTGAGCGAGATTTGAAGATCGAAGGGTCGCGAGTGCATATGTCGACCGGCGGTGCAGCTCCGGGAGTGTTCGACCTTGAAACCCACGATTATCGCGACTCTACTTTGCAGGATCTTTATGATGCGGCGCGGATCGTGGATCAGATGGACAATATCCACCATTTCAGCCGGTCAGTTGTGGCGCGGGACATCGAAGATAACGCCCTGATGGACCTCAACACAGCTTATGCCTGTCTGGCGGGCACATCCAAACATGTGTCGATTTCGATCACCGAACCACAAAACGTTACTCAAATCGCCGAGCTTTGTTATCGCATCGCAGGTGGTGAGACCGCGTTTCGCGACCGCCCTTTTCTGACGGTCATGGTCTGCCATGTGGTCCCACCAATGCGCTTTGCAGAAGAAGCCTGTGAAGTGCTGGAATTGGCGATCAGGGCAGGCTTTCCCGTTCAGCTGATCAGTGCCGGACAGGCCGGGGCGACAAGCCCTGCGACGATTGCGGGATCGTTGGTGCAGGCGGTGGCTGAAACTCTGGCCGGGCTGGTCTTTGCGCGCCTGATCGACCCCGAGGTAAAGGCGATTTTTGCACCCAAGCCGCTGGTTGCCGACCTGCGCACCGGCTCGATGAGCGGCGGTGGCGGCGAACAGGCCATTCTGATGGCGGGGGCCGCGCAGATGGGGCGGCATTGGAATCTGCCCACCAGCTCGATCGCCGGGATTACCGATGCCAAGCGGCTGGACGCACAATACGGGGCTGAAAAATCATTGGCCGTGACAATGGCGGCCCACGCGGGCTCAAACATCGTCACCCAGGCAGCGGGCATGATGTCGAGTCTTCTGGGTGTCAGCCATGCGGCCTATGTCAGCGACAATGATCTGCTGGGAAACATTCTGCGCACCATTCGCGGGATCGAAGCGACGCCGGAGAACATCGCTGCGGATGTCATCGCGGATGTATGCCGCGGCGAGGGCCACTACCTGGGCGAAATGCATACGTTCCGCAGGATGAAATCGGACTATTTCTACCCCGAAATCGGTGACCGCCGGGCGCCGCGTGATTGGCAGGAGCATGGCGGCCCTAGGATTGGGGATGTGGCGCGCGAACGCGCGCGTGAAATCCTAAAAAGCCACTTTCCTACACATATCCCGGATCACTTGGACCGCGCGTTACGGGATATTTTTGACATCCGCTTGACACGGACCCAAATCGGACGACCTGAATGAGCAACTCTGAGCTTAGTATGCGCGCCTGTGCGGCCCTTCCCGGCGGTGTCAGCCACGAACTGCGCTATCGCGATCCGCACCCCATATACATTGATCGCGCGCAAGGGGCCGAGAAATGGGACGCCAAGGGCCGACGCTATATAGACTTCAAGATGGGCAGCGCCAGCCAGATGCTGGGACATGGTCATCCCGCGATTGTCGAGGCGATCAGAAAACAGGCCGGACAGGCAATTTTCAGTGCCGACTGCCACGAGGCCGAAATCCTCTGGGCCGAATGGGTCAATCGACTTTACCCCTGCGCTGAGCGGACGCGATTTACCGCGTCGGGCAGCGAGGCGACCATGCTGGCCTTGCGTCTGGGCCGCGCGCATTCCGGCAAGGATCATGTGCTGCGGGTGGACGGGCATTATCACGGTTGGCACGACCATTTGGTCAAAGGAACAAAACCGGGAACCGATCAAGCCACGTCGCTGGGCGTCCCAGAGGCGGTGAATGAGTTGATCCATGTCTGTGCGGCAGAGCCCAAAGCGATGGAACACTCTCTGCAGGATGATCGCATCGGCACAGTTATCATCGAGGCTTCGGGGGCCAATTACGGCTCGGTACCGCTGTCGACCGAGACATTGCGGGCATTACACAACGTGGCGCGGTCGGCGGGCGTGGTGCTGATTTTTGATGAAATCATTAGCGGTTTCCGCTGGTCGCCCGGTGGGCGGCAGGCCCGTGATGAAATCGTGCCCGACCTGACAACACTGGCTAAGATCGTCACAGGGGGTCTGCCGGGCGGCGCGGTTTGTGGCCGGGCCGAGATCATGGAACTGATGAACAACACAACCATCCGCAAGGGCATCGCGCCGGCAGTCAGCCACAAGGGCACTTTCAATGCATCGCCACTGGTGGCCGCCGCAGCCTGTGCTGCGATGCCGTTACTGGCAAGCGGAGAGGCGCAGGCCCAAGCCGATGCAATGGCGGCTCGGATGCGCGACGGCATGAACGCTGCTTTGTCGGAACTGGGCGTCGCCGGGTTGGTCTATGGCGACAGCTCGGTTTTTCACGTGTTCTTTGGGAGAGACTGCATAGACGGCCTCAGCCCTGCTCAGATCCGGGGGCTTCCCAAAAGGACGATCAAAGCTTACCGCGACGGATTGTTGGCGCGTGGGGTGGATATGATGTCCTACACCTCGGGCCTGACCTCGGCGGCCCATGATGCGGAATTGATCAATGAGGCGCTGGAGGCGTTTCGTGCGACCTTGGCAGATATGATCCGCGACGGAGTGCTGCCATGACTCTGCCGTCCCAAGCCCGCACCGTTGTGATCGGTGGCGGCGTCATCGGTTGCTCGATCGCTTATCATCTGGCGCGCGAAGGGCGCAAGGACATCGTGGTGCTGGAGCGGTCAAAGCTGACCTCGGGCACCACATGGCACGCGGCGGGTCTAGTGCGGCGCCTACGGCCCTCGGCGACACTGACAAAGCTGATCAACTATTCGATTGATCTGTATGGTGAGCTGGAGCGCGAGACGGGACAAGCCACCGGCTGGACCCAAACCGGATCGCTGACGCTGGCCACCAATGCGGATCGGCTGACCAATATCAAACGGCAAGTTTCACTGGGTCGTGCCTTTGGTCTTGAGGCCGAGGTAGTCGATGCATCCCGCGCCAAGGAACTTTGGCCACTGATCGAAACCGATGACGTGATCGGCGCGGTCTGGTCTCCGGCGGATGGTCGGGTGAACCCCTCGGATGTGGCGCTGGCGCTATCCAAAGGCGCACGGGCGCGGGGGGTGCAGATTTTCGAAGACACCGCGGTCACCGGTTTGCGGAAAAAGGCCGGGCGTATCTCGTGCGTCGCGGTGGGGGATCATGTAATCAAAGCCGACGAGGTGGTGATTGCCTGCGGCCTCTGGTCCCGCGATGTGGCGGCGATGGCGGGTGCTCATATGCCGCTTTACGCCTGTGAACATTTCTACATCCTGACCAAACCACTGGCCGAGGTGCAGGCGCTTGGCAAAGGGGCACATCTGCCGACGCTGAATGATCAGGACGCGTTCCTGTATGCCCGCGACGATGTCGAGGGGCTATTGGTGGGTTGTTTTGAGCCCCATGCCAAGGGCTTGCCTCTGGACCGTTTGCCCGCCGATTTCAGCTTTGACCTACTGGATGAAGACTGGGATCACTTCATGCCGATGATGGAAAACGCACTGCGCCGCATCCCCGCTTTGGAACGCGCCGAGGTACGGATGCTGCTCAACGGACCCGAAAGCTTTACCCTCGACAGCCAATTCATGCTGGGCGAAAGCCCCGAAGTGCCGGGTCTGTTTCTGATGGGCGGTATGAACTCGACCGGGATTGCTCTGGCTGGCGGAGCGGGCAAGGCGATGGCCGAATGGATCATCGCTGGCGAGCCGACCATGGAACTGAGCGAGGCCGATATTCGCCGGTTCAGCCCTGAGATGAACGTGCTGGGCGCCCTGGAGGCACGCATCCCCGAGGTTCTGGGCCGTCACTATGACAACCCCTATCAGGGGCGCGCGATGCAGACGGCGCGCGGACAGCGCCGATCCCCTATTCATGCCGGGTTGGTCGCGGCAGGGGCACAGTTCGAAAGCCGGGGCGGCTGGGAACGCGCGGTGCATTTTGGGGGTGAGGCGGCACATCT
Organism: Ruegeria sp. AA6; assembly: GCF_056542865.1. Taxonomy (NCBI): domain Bacteria; kingdom Pseudomonadati; phylum Pseudomonadota; class Alphaproteobacteria; order Rhodobacterales; family Roseobacteraceae; genus Ruegeria; species Ruegeria sp. AA6. Next base: position 100,894 of record NZ_JBQGAN010000012.1, on the reverse strand, counting down.
GCCTTTGACCTTCGGCGTGCCTGCATGGCGCGCACAGGTGGGGCTAGAGGTGCGGGAATGCCGCGAAGGCGCAGCAATTCTGGATCAATCGGCCTTTGGCAAGATCATGGTACAGGGGCCGGATGTATGTGCGTTTCTCAACCGTCTTTGCGCGGCGCAGATGGACATCCCCGAGGGACGCATCGCCTATAGCCAGGTTCTGAATGCGCGCGGCGGGGTGGAAAGTGATCTTACGGTACAGCGCCATGGGCCCGAAACCTATCTGATGATCGTGGGTGCGGGCGAAGTCGTGCGCGACCTGAAGCGTATGCGCGAAACCCGGCGCGAGTTTCGTGTGGAGTTCACGGATGTGACCAGCGGCTACGCCATTCTGGGGCTGGCGGGCGCACGGGCGCGCGATGTGTTGCAGGCGACCTCGAACACCCCCGTACCGGATTTGAAACGCTTTCATTTCGCACCGGTCGAGATCGGTCTGGCGCGCGGTTGGGCTGGGCGGATGAGTTTTACGGGCGAAGACGGCTATGAGCTTTACATCCCCGCCGACATGGCCATGGCCGCCCATGAGGCGCTGCTGGCCGCCGGGGCTAGCCATGCGGGGCTTTACGCGAGTGGCAGCTTGCGCATCGAAAGCGGGTTCCGCGCCTTCGGGCACGAATTGACCCCCGGCATCACTCCGCATGAGACTGGGCTTGGCGCGTTCTGCGCCATGGGCACCGGGTTCGTGGGAGAGGATGCCCTGCGAGACCGCGCGCCCGCGCGCCGGATCGTTTCGTTGCTGTTCGACGACCCGAGTGCGATCCCGATTCATGACGAGCCTATCTATTTCGACGGCAAGGTCGTCGGGCAAATCACCTCGGCCGCATGGAGTTATCGTTTCGGGCGCTCTGTTGCACTGGCGATGATCGACGCGCCGCTTGATCTGCTGGCCGCAGATGAGGTCGTTGCCGGGTTCGAGGTCGAAATCTCCTGCCAGCGCTATTCCGCCTCCGCATCGCTCAAACCCGCCAAGGAGGCCTTCGCATGACCCGCACCACTCAGGTCGCCATCATCGGCGGAGGGATCATGGGCGTCGCGGCGCAGTTCCAACTGGCTGAAAACGGCTGGACCGACACAATCCTGTTCGAAAAGGCCGAGCTGACCTCAGGCTCCACATGGCACGCGGCGGGGCAGATCGCCCATGCGGTCGGCAGCCGGATCGCGGGCTGGATCAACAAGACCTCGATCGAAACTTACAAGCGCGTCGAGGCGGAAACCGGGCAGAGCATCGGCTGGCACGAAGTGGGCGGGTTCCGCATCGCCACCACGGATGATGAGGTCGACTGGATGAAGTCGATCATGGGCGTCGGCAAGCTGCTGGACCTGCCGATGGAACTGGTCGGGCCGGACGAAGTGGCAAAGGGAAACCCGTACTACCGGACATCGGACATAAAGGCCGCTGTGCAGACCTTTGAAGACGGCCACATTGATCCGTCTGGCGTCACCATGGCGCTGGCCGCCGCCACCCGCGCACGTGGGGCCAAGATCGAGCGACACAACCGAGTCATCGGCGCGTCGCGTAAGGGCGATATGTGGCTGTTGCGCACTGAAAAGGGCGATGTGCTGGCCGAGCATGTGGTGATCGCCGCCGGCTCTTACGCCAATCAGGTGGGCGAATGGTTCGGGCTGAAAATACCCAGCGTTTCGTGCCTGCATCACTATCTGGTCACCGATACTGTGCCCGAATTTCTGAACCGCCCCGAACTGCCCGTCATGCGAGACAACGCCTTTGGCGGTTACATCCGGCAGGAACAGAAATCGGGCCTGATCGGGATATACGAGGGCCATGTCTGCCCGACGGTTTGGGAAATGCCTCAAGGCGCGCCCTGGGCGGCCGAGAATGAGCTGTTCGAGGCGGATTACGACTCGATTGGCGACTTCCTGATGGTGGCGTTCGACAAGATGCCCGTTCTGGCCGAACTGGGGATCAAGCGCGTGGTGCGCGGGGCGATCACGCATACGCCGGATGGAGGGATGCTTGTCGGCCCGTCGGGCGCGCCGAATGTCTGGTTGTCCTGCGGGTCTTCGATTGGCCTCGCGTGGGGTGGCGGGGCTGGCAAGGTGCTGGCGGATTGGATGGTGCACGGCGAGACCCAGATCAACACGCGCGGTATGGACCCGCGCCGCTATGGTGATTTCAGTACGGATCATTTCATTGTCGAGCGCACGAAGGACGAGTTCATGCGCCGCCATGACACGCCATGCCCCGGCAAACAATTTGAAAGCCTGCGTCCTCTGAACCGCCATCCGCTCTATGACCGGCTGGCCGCCAAGGGTGCGGTGTTTGGCGAGGTCGCGGGCTGGGAACGCCCGCGCTATTTCGGTCAGGTGGGCGAGGTCGAGCAGATCGGATGGGGCCATCAGAACTGGCACGACAACGCCATGGCCGAGGCCAAAGCCACCCGCGCTGCTGCGGGAGTAATCGACCTCTGCGCCTTTGCGCAGTTTGAGATTACTGGCAAAGATGCGGGCGCTTTACTGGACCGGCTGTCGGCCAATAAAATCCCGGCCAAGGACGGGCGGATCAGCCTCAACCACTTGCTGACCCCCAAGGGGCGGTTCGAGACCGAGATCACCATCTGGCGCATAGCCGAGGATCGGTATTTCACCGGCTCCGCCATCGCTCGGGCCAATCCGGATTTCGATTGGATCAGCTCTCATATCCGACCGGGCGAAGATGTGCAGATGGTCAATCGTAGCGCGGATTGGGGGATGCTGGCGCTGTCCGGCCCGGCCTCGCGCCGGATCATGGCCGAGTTGACGGGCGCCGATCTGGGTAACGCAGCTTTCCCATGGCTTTCGGGGCAGGAGATCGCAGTTTCAGGCGTCGCTTGTTATGCTTTGCGCGTGTCCTTTGTGGGTGAACTTGGTTGGGAATTGCACGCGCCGCTGGACCAGATCGGCGCGCTGTATGATGCGTTGTTCGAAGTCGGGGACAAGCATGGGCTGGTCGATCTGGGCTCCTATGCGTTTAACGGAATGCGGATGGAGAAAGCGTATCGCGCGAGTGGAGAGCTGACCACAGATGTCGGTCCCTTCGATGTCGGGTTAGAGCGGTTTGTGCGCGCCGATGGGCGGGGGTTTGTTGGAAAAGACGCCCTTTTGGCCCGCGAACCGGATTGGCAACTCTTCTACGCCGAGCTTCACGCCGACGACATCGATATTCATGGCGGAGAGCCTGTTTTGCTGAATGGAACGCCCGTCGGCCTGACCACCTCGGGCGGGTACGGTTACACGGTGGGCAAGTCGCTGGGCTGGTTGTTCGTGCGCAAGGGCACCCCGCGCGACGGGCTAAGCGTACAAATCCTGAACCGTACAATCCCCGTGACCATACATGACGATGCCGTTTTTGACCCGCTCAACCTTCGACCCCGATCCGAGGACTAGACCCATGACCAACATATCTGGCGGCGAGGCCGTCTATCGCGTGCTCAAAGCCAACGGGATCGACACCGTGTTCGGCCTCTTGGGCGGCTCGATGCTGGAACTGTACGACGCCATGTATCAGGGCGGCGAGATCGCCTATGTGGGCGCGCGCGACGAACGCGCGGCTGGGCATATGGCCGATGCATGGGCACGGATGACCGGCAAACCTGGTGTTGTGCTGGGCGCGCAGGCTGGGCCGGGTGTGGTCAATATTGTCACCGCTGTAGCCGAGGCGCAGCTGGCCTATTCGCCGCTTGTGGTCATCGCAGGTGCTATCACGCGGGCCGATCAGCACAAGGATACGTTTCAAGAGGTCGATCAGGTGGCACTGTTTGCCCCGATCTCCAAACGCTCGGTCATGGTCACGGACCCGTCGCGGCTGGCACCAATGCTGGAAGATGCGATCCGGCTGGCCAACTCGGGTCGTCGTGGTCCGGTTGTGCTGCATGTGCCGCGCGACCTCTTTGCCGCCGAAGTGCCCGCATTTGACCCGGCGCCTGTGAACATCGCTCGACCGGGGCCAGCCGCCCCACAGGACGTCGAAGCCATCGCAGCGCTGCTAAGTGGAGCCAGGCGCCCGGTAATCTTCGCGGGTGGCGGTTTCAAATGGGGCAAGGGACGCGATGCCCTGACTGCCTTGGCCGAGACGTTGGAAGTACCGGTTGTTGCCTCAACCGGCCATGCGGATGTGATGCGTCATGGTCATCCTTGGTTTGCAGGACAAGCCGGGCCGCGCGGAAACAGGGTGGCCAGCGGCCTGACGAAAGAGGCTGATGTGATGGTCGTTCTGGGCGCACGGTTGGGTTTCAATTCCACCTTTCACAGCAACGATTATGTTGGGGCAGAAACCCGTATTGCCCATGTGGATATCGATGGGTCCGCCGTTGGCCGCTACTTTCCTGCCGAAATCGCGGTTCAGGCTGACGCGCGCCTGACCGCAGAAGCCCTCACAAAAGCCACATCAAAGCCAGAGGCAGACGAATGGCGTGCGGCCTTCCGCGCTGACATGGCAAGCCTCGCGGCTGAGCGCGCAGAAGAGGCGCAGATTGCAACTCTGCCGATGCACCCCCGCCGTGCGTTGGGCGAGATCCGTTCGGCTTTGCCGGAAAACGCAATCGTCACGCTGGACACAGGCAATACTTGCCTGCAAGCCGCCGACCGGCTGGCGCATTACGAGCCTCTGTCATTGATCACGCCGCTGGATTTCGGGCTGGTCGGGTTTGGCCTGTCTGCGGCTATCGGTGCCAAGGCGGCAGCCTCCGAACGTCCTGTCGTCGCAGTGATGGGTGACGGTGCGGTGGGATATTCGATGATCGAGATTCAAACCGCCATATCACATGACTTACCCATTGTGATCGTAGTTCTGGATAACGAAGCCTGGGGAGCTGAGAAAGCCTATCAGCAGGAGTTCTATGGCGGACGCCTTCTGGGAGCTGAAATAAAATCGCCCCGTTTTGACAAATTCGCGGAACTCTGTGGCGGCAAGGGTATTTGGGTCGACGGTCCGGGTGGTTTGGGATCAGCTTTGCACGAGGCAGTATCCTCGGGGAAAACGACAGTCATTCAAGCCAAGATCGATCCCCGCGCGCTGATGACATTACGCAAAGATCTGTTCAAGGCACCGCAGTAAGGGGCAAAAGCGTGACCACCTAAGACACTACCGTGTTCGGAGCCGGAAACGCCGTGTTTTGGGTGCACATGCTGCGCGAAAAAAAAGGCGCAATCGTCCCTACGCTGGAATGCGCTCGCAAAGAGGAAACGGTAGCAGTCCCGGCTACAACGCATGCGCCATCCACTTTGCCAATCACGGGGTCGACGATATCTGCGCACGCTGTCCCGACCTTTCGGAGCACATGATCGAGATCACCGATTTCCGCGCCGATTTGGCGCTGTATGAGCGAATTGTGTGGTCTTCGCAGCAGACTATGACCTGAATGCGTTCCAAGGCTATTTCGTTGCATGTAATAAGAGTGTCGTGGTCAACCCGTACACCGCACATGGCCATAATCTCTTTCCAAATCCGATACTGTGGATGGTAGATTGAAGTACACAGCGTGAAAACTGCATGCTTTCAATGCGATCATGTCGAGACTTATTCGATGATAACAAACAACGGATCGCGCATACTCATCAATTAGCACCAAGGCCTGCGAAATATCATTCATTCGGACACGCGCAGGAGGTATTGCCGGATCTTCACGTCTACCTTGGTGCTTTGCAGATCGACGATACCGCTTTTCGAGAAAAGCTCCCGAACAGAGCGATAATTCTCAGCTCGTTTCCAAACAACAGGCGAAGAAGTCGGAGCCCGCCCGGACAACGAAGCGAGATACGACATGGTGCCGAACAACAGCTTGGACTTGTCGCGATGCGGCTTGTTCAGAATGTACATGCTAAGGGGTGCGTCAGGGCCGCGCTCGGAATCGACGACAAAAACCTGCCCTGCGCGGAATGCGGCTTTGCCGTCACATCTTGTCCAGCGGCGCGTCGATGACTTCCCTTCGCTCAGCGCTTCGACAATCCGGCTGTAGACCGTCCCGTTGCGCTCATCCAAAAAGGCTACGTTGATGATGGCTTTGGTCGCATCGTTCGGCGCACGAAAAAACACCTGATAAGACCCAAGAAAGGGCCGCAGCCGTTGCAGATCACCCGGGAACACATCGATCAGGGGGTCTCGCCGTCGGTCCGCTTCGGTTTTGGCCAATTGGGTGGTGTGGCGACGCAGCTCAGCGGGATCCCCCAGTAAGATTTGCTCGCCCACATCGAAGAACCGGCTGATACGGCGCAAGTTGTTGGGGGAGGGCTTGCTTCGGCCGTTGAGGTATTTGGCGAATTGCTGATGGTTGATGCCAATTTCCCTGCAAACAGCGGCCACCGATGGGTAATCGGCACAAAGGTGACGCAGGTTTTCAGCTAAGTCTTGGTGCATAAGCGGTCTGACCTCTGGTCGCGTAAACCCGCTAAAGAAAGCATAATGTGGCGTTATTGTTAACCCTAATTTGGTGCGTGATGTTGTGGTCAACAAGTTTATGCCCAGGGAGGTCAAACAATGGATAAGTTTCAGTACATCCGGCAGTTGGAACAGCGCTTGCAGTTGCGTCAGGTCGATCGTCGTCAGTTTATGCGCGGCGTGTTGGCAACCGGAGTGACCGTGAGTGCGGCAACGTTGTTGGTGGATCGAGCGCTCGCAGCCGCGCCGACAAAAGGCGGCAGTATGGTGGCTGGCATTGGGCACGGTGGGTCAACGGAACAGCTTGATCCGGGTCAGATCTCAGCCGGTTTCCTGATCCCGTTGAGCCTTGGAATGAATGGGTTCCTGACTGCTATTGATGCAGAGAGCAATGTCCAGCCGTCGCTCGCGCAGTCTTGGGAGGCTTCACCGGATGCTTCGGTCTGGACCTTCGAATTACGCGACGGGGTCGAGTTTCACAATGGCCGCACCGTCACAGCGGACGATGTCATTGCATCAATCAATTACCACCGGGGTGAGACTTCGACATCTACCGGGGCGCCTCTGCTGGCTGGTGTCAAGAACCTGCGTTCGGATGGGCCGAAAACGATTGTGTTCGAGTTGGAAGGCGGTAATGCGGATTTCCCGGCAATTCTCAGCGATTACCGTTTTGCCATTTTGCCGGCAGAAGATGACAGCATCGACTGGCAGTCCGGCATTGGTTGCGGAGCCTATCAGCTGAAAGATTTCCAACCGGGAATCTCGGCTGATCTGGTGCGTCACGCGAACCATTGGAACCCGGATGTGGCACATGTGGACGAATGGAAGCTGCTCGTCCTGCTGGATACTACCGCCCGTATGGCGGCGTTGTCGGCAGGTACGGTCGATATCGCAGACAAGGTCGATCCCAAGACGGCAAAATTTATTTCGCGCGACCCCAATGTCACCCTGCATTCGGTTGCCGGCACTCAACATTACTCTTTCCCGATGTTGACCAACGCAGCACCGTTTGATGACAACAATATCCGTCAGGCGATCAAGTGGGGTATCGACCGGCAGGAACTGGTCGACAAGATTTTGCTGGGCTACGGCGAGGTCGGCAATGACCACCCAATCGGGTCCGGGCAGAAATACTTTAATGCCGAGCTGGAACAAAAGACCTTTGACCCGGACAAGGCAAAGTACTTCTTGAAACAGGCTGGTTTGGACTCGTTGGATGTCGAACTGTCGTCGTCAGATGCTGCTTTCCCCGGTGCAGTTGACGCCGCAACGTTGATTTCGAACTCGGCCGCGAAATGCGGGATCAACGTCACCGTCAAACGTGAACCCAATGATGGCTATTGGTCCGAGGTCTGGACGAAAAAGCCATGGTGCGCCAGCTATTGGGCCGGACGACCGGTTGAGGATCTGATGTTCTCGTTGGCTTTCCAATCCGGTGTGGCTTGGAACGAATCTCTCTGGTCGCACGAGAAGTTCGACAAAATTCTGGTTGAAGCTCGGGCAGAGTTGGACACGGAAAAGCGTCGTCAGATGTATGGTGAGATGCAGGATATCGTGGCCAATCAGGGAGGCGTGGCGATCCCGATGTTTGCATCTTATGTCTTTGCCACGCGCCCAAGTGTCGGCACGCCAGAGAAGTTCGGCTCAAATCTCGATCTGGATGGAAGCAGCTTTATGGAGCGTTGGTGGAAAGCGGAATAGCGCTGCCACAATGTGATTTGTATCATTAAAGGTCTGGGGGTGGCTCGTTGGGCCATCCTCGGGTCATTGGAGATAGGATATTATGAAGCTCTTCATTGCAACGCTGTCGACCGAGACAAATACGTTTTGCACCATGCCGACTGCGATGTCAGGTTTCGAGGAGTATTTCCTGCGCCATGGTACGGCGACCCGAGAGCCTCCAAACCTAATGACCGAGGCGCTGCATGTGTGGCGCGAAAAGGCCGAAACACTGGGCTGGCAGGTCGTTGAAAGCCTGACCGCCATCGCCGAACCCGCCGGGCCAACCACGCGCAGTTGTTATGACGCGCTGAGCGGTGAGATTCTTTCCGATCTGGCAGAATGTGGCGGTGCAGATATCATCCTGCTGCAACTTCACGGCGCGATGGTGGCCGAGCATATCGAGGATTGCGAGGGCGACATACTGGCCCGCGCGCGCGCCCTATGTCCGGACGCAACGATTGGCGTTTCACTGGACCTGCATTCTCACCTGACAGGCAAGATGCTGGAGGCCAGCGATCTGATCGTGCACTTCCGGGAATACCCACATGACGATGCAACGGCCTGTGCGGTCGAGCTGTTCGATCTGGCCCAGCGGGCACATGCCGGTGATATCAAGCCTAAGATGGCATATTTTGATGCCCGTATGGTGAATCTCTATCTGACCAAAGCCGGGGTGATGAAGGAATTTGTGGCCGAGATGGCGGCGGCTCAAGCCAGATCCGGTGTGCTGTCGGTTTCCTTAAGCCACGGATTTCCTTGGGCAGATGTCGAAGATGTCGGCGCGCGGATGCTGGTTATAGCAGATGACGAACCTCAATTGGCCACGCAACTGGCCGAGGAGTTGGGGCGGCGCTTTTTTGAGCTGCGCAACGAGGTGACCACGCGGTATCTGTCAATTTCCGAGGTACTTGAGAACGTTGGCACGCGTTCCGGGCTGTGTGTCCTGGCGGACATGGGCGACAATTCAGGTGGCGGTGCGCCGGGGGATGCCACCTACTTGCTGAAAGCAATGCTGGCGCACGGATTGACGAATTTTGCCAGCGGATTGTTCTGGGATCCCGGTGTTGTGCGTATCTGCCAGGATGCGGGTATCGGCAGTACGCTGACGCTTCGGCTTGGAGGAAAAACAGGCGTGGTGTCAGGGGATCCGATCGACCTGACCGTACAGGTTATGAATATTGAAACGGGTTTGGGTCAGCATTTGGGCACCGGTCTCGAACCCATGGGCACCGTGGTCTGGTTGCGTATGGAGGGCGACATCGACCTTTTAGTCAACAACCTGCGTGTTCAGGTTTACCACCCCGAAGCCTTTGAGCAAATCGGTATCAGGCTGGCTGAGAAATCGGTGGTGGCGGTGAAATCCCTGTTCCATTTCTACGGTCCGTTCAGCCAGGTTTCGGATCACATCTTGCAGGTTGCCAGCCCCGGAGGAACCCAGCCGGCGTTTCACAACCTTGCACTGTCCAAACGAAAAATCCCATTCTGGCCTGCTGTTGCGCAGCCATTTGCGGATGAATTCCTTGCGGATGCCGGATAGCGGTTTCAATCGACGGTCCGAGCCGACAGTATCCAATCGCGGACAATCTCGGCTTCTGGCGTCAGAGGGCGGGATTTGGACCAGACCAGATAAAATCCCTTTCCGGTTCTCCAGGTCCATTCTGTCCGCGCGGCCAGCATTCCTTTCTGAATCAGCGGATCGACAATGTGGTGCCAGCCGAAGGCAAACCCTTCACCTGCCATTGCCGCTTGTAGAACTAAAGCATAGTCATTCAGGCGCAAGCCACTGCGGGGCGTGACTTCGGAAATGCCGAATTCGCGAAACCATTGATCCCATGAAGGGCGTTCGCGGATTGGCTCCTCAAGATGGATCAGCCGCTGATTCAATAGCCCCGGAACACTTTTGAGCGTTACGGCGGTGGCCATAACGCGGGGTGAAGCGACAGGGTAGATCACCTCGTCCGATATCAGTCGCGCCTCGCAGTCCGGCCAGTTGCCTTCGCCGAGCCGCACCGCAAGGCTGATGGTTTCAACGGTTAGGTCCGGTTCGCGGTCACTGGACTGCAGGCGCAAGTCAATATCGGGGTGATTTTGCTGAAAGGACGCGATGCGGGGTACAAGCCAGTAATTGTTGAACGCCGAAGAGGCGCTGAGTGTGACGTGATCATTGCTGGCAAACTGACGGATCGAGGCGGCGGAATGCGACAGCATCTCAAATGCTCGGGTGACGTCGGCATACAAACGGTTGCCAGCATTAGTCAAAGTGATCCGACGATGGCTACGCCGGAACAGTACAACGCCAAGCGATGTTTCCAGTTGCTTGATTGAAGCACTGACTGCCGGTTGTTGCACGTTGAGTTCCTGCGCCGCGCGCGTAAAGGATTGTAGCCGGGCGGCCGCCTCGAAGACGACAAGATGACGGGGTGAACCTAGTTGTTTCCAGAGCGTTTGCATAAATTGTGTTTATGCAAACCATACAATTTTTCAAGCGTCACAACGCTATTTTCATGGGGGTATTATCACGCGAAAAATTGGAGTGATTCAATATGGCTCGGCGCGCTCGTCAATCCCGTTCCCGCGGTTTAGAAGCCGGTTCAATTCCGGCATCCCCTTATATCAAGCGTCGCCTGGCGTTTTTTGATCCTTTGAACGAAGAGGAGTTGGCCCGCCTCGAGGCGCAGGTCGACTGGATTTTTGAGGATGTGGGGATCGCCTTCCGCGATGACCCCGAAGCGCTGGACTTGTGGCGTCGTGAGGGTGCTCGGATCGATGGTGACATCGTTCGTGCCGATGCTAGCTGGATACGAGACTTGTGTTCGAAGGCGCCCAAAAGCTTCAAACAGGTTGCGCGAAACCCCGAGCGTTCGGTGGTGATCGGGGAGGGCAATCAGGTCTTTGCCCCGGTCTATGGCGCGCCTTTTGTACGCGATTTGGAAGGCGGGCGGCGCTATGGCGACATCGAGTCCTTCGAGAAGCTAGTTAGACTGACCTATATGCACCCGAACCTGCATCATGGTGGGTTTGTCACCTGTGAACCCTGTGATGTTCCAGTCAGCAAACGCCATCTGGACATGATGTTCGCTCACATGACGCTGAGCGATAAACCGCATTTGGGCGCGATCACCGAGATGAGCCGTGCGCAGGACAGTGTCGAGATGGCCGAGATCGTCTTTGGTGCAGAGTTCATGGAAGACAACTGCGTCATCATGGGCAACGTGAATACGAACTCCCCGCTGCTGGTCGACCGTGTGGTCACGGAATCGGCGCGCGTCTATTCGGCGCGCGGTCAGGGCCTGATCGTTGTTCCGTTCATCCTGTCCGGCGCGATGGGACCTGTCAGCACCGCAGCCAGTGTCGCACAGGCCATGGCCGAAGCGATGATGGTCTGTGCCTATGTTCAACTACTACGCCCCGGAGCGCCGTTTGTTTTAGGTAACTTCCTGTCTTCGATGTCGCTGAAATCCGGTGCGCCGACCTTTGGTATGCCCGAGCCGGTGATTTCGAACTATGCCATTGGTCAGCTTGCCCGCCGTGCCGGTTTGCCGTTGCGTTGTGGCGGTTCGCTGACTGCGTCCAAGATCGAGGACGCGCAGGCGGCTTATGAATCAGCGGATTCAATGCATTCAACCATGCTTGCGGGTGCAAATTTTGTGCTGCATTCGGCCGGTTGGCTCGAAGGTGGGCTGTGCACCGGTTTTGAAAAGCTGATCATGGATGCGGATCGGTTGGGCTCCTACCAGAAAGTCCTGAACCAGGGTTTGGACACCAGCGAAGAGGCCTTTGCCCGCGACGCTTACGGAGAGGTTGAGGCCGGTGGCCACTTTCTGGGCTGCGCTCACACCATGCGCAATTATCAGACTGCGTTCTATGAGCCGAAACTCAGCGACAGTGAGAATGTTGAAAGCTGGGAAGAGGGTGGATCGAAGGATATGCGTCGCCGCGCCTATGAGCGCTGGAACCAGATGCTGAACGAATATCAGCCGCCTGCGATGGATGAGGCCAAGAAAGAAGAGCTGGCAGCCTATGTCACCCGTCGCAAGGAGGAGATCCCGGATGCCTGGTATTAAGATCACCGGCCTGCGGGCAACCCCAGTCAATATCCCGTTGGAAAAGCCGATGTGGTGGACCAGCGGGCATTATCCGGGCACCTCGAAAACCATTATCGAGGTTGAAACGGATCAGGGTCTTGTCGGACTGGGCGAGGCTCCGTCGGTTGATGTGGTTGAGCCAATCCGCGCCATGGGCGAACGCCTGATCGGCGCGGACCCGCTGGACATTGCAGGCTGCGAAAACTTGTGCGTGCCACCCTGGCAGATCGTGCAGAACACCGATGACAGTTCGGTGGTCAAAGCTTTTGGTGCGATCGAAATTGCCCTGTGGGACCTGCGCGGCAAAGTGGCCGGGGAACCCCTGTTCCGACTGCTTGGCGGCGCGGTGCGCAAGGAAATCCCCTTCACCGAATATTTCGGTTTCCGCGAAGGTGGCGAGATGTGCCCCGAGGCCGTGGCCGACTACTGCATCCGTATGCGCGAAGAACACGGCAGCACCATGTTCGAAGGCAAGCTGATCCTAGGCGACCCCGAGCTTGAGATCGATACGGTCAAAGCCCTGCGCGAAGCCTTGGGTCGCGAGGCAATGATCCGGCTGGATAGCAACATGCAGTGGAGCCTGCCCACCGCCATGCGCGTTTTCCGCGAGATCGAGCCCCACAACATCCGTAACTACGAAGACCCGGTCGCCACATTCGAGGAAATGGCAGAGCTGCGCCGCCACTTCACTATCCCGATCTCGACCCATGTACCGGATATCCGCAAAGCGGTGGCTGTGGGTGCGCCCGACTATATCGTGACCAACTTTGCCGTGCTGGGAGGGATTTCCCGCTCGGTGCGTTTCATAGGCGCGTGTGAGGCGATGGGCGTGGGCTTTTGGTGCTATTCCGGTGACGCCGGAATTGCCACCGCTGGCTATCTGCACATGTCCGCGGCGATGCCGTGGATTTCCGAGCCGTCGCAATCGCTGTTTCGCTGGCAGATCGGTGACGTGATCGAAGGCGGGCCCTTCCGCCAGAAAAACAACGTGATTTCCGTACCCGAAGGCCCCGGCCTCGGTGTGACATTGGATCGCGATTCTCTTGCCTATTGGCACAACCATCTGGTCGAGAACGGACCACTTGACCATTTCCATGACCCTGCAATGCCCGGCCGCTTCCGCCGGTTGCCCCTGAACTAGGAAAGACCACCCATGCCTGAGATTCAAAAAGACGAAAGCACGTCCGGCAAAAAGCTGCCCTCCCACGCCAAGGTTGTCGTGATCGGTGGTGGCGTTGTGGGCTGTTCGATCCTGTTCCACCTGGCCAAGTTTGGCTGGAAGGATGTTGTGTTGCTGGAGCGTGATGAACTGACGTCCGGTTCATCGTGGCACGCCGCGGGTCAGATCCACACGATCAGCTCGGACCCCAATATCTCGCGCCTGCAAAGCTATACCATTGATCTGTATAAAGAGATCGAAGAGACCTCGGGCCACTCGGTCGGCCTGCACATCACCGGCGGTTTCTACGCGGCCTCGACCAAAGAATGGTACGACTACCTCAAGCGTGAGCGCTCGAAAGCCCGCTACATGGGGCTGCACCAGGAATTCATCAGCCCAGCGGAACTGGCAGAGCGTCACCCGCTGATCGACCCGAAACATTACTACGCGGCGCTCTGGGATGAGCAGGACGGCGACCTCGATCCGTCGGGCGCGACCTATGCGTTTGCCAAATCTGCCCGCGTGCATGGCGCGCAATATTTCACCCATTGTGGCGTGACCAATATGAAGCAGCGCCTCGATGGCAGTTGGGATCTGACAACGCCCAAAGGCGTGATCAATGCTGAACAGGTGGTGAACTGCGGTGGCCTGTGGGCACGTGAAGTTGGCCATATGTCCGGTATCCACCTGCCGGTGCAACCGATGGAGCACCACTATCTCATCACAGAAAAAATTCCGCTGATCGCTGAACGTATGGAGAGCATGGGCGAAGCGGGGCGTCTGCCTGCCGGTATCGACTATGAGGCCAACATCTATTTCCGTCAGGAGCGTCAGGGCATGCTGCTGGGCACCTATGAGCCCAAGTCGACCCCGTGGAAAGTGGACGGCACGCCGTGGGATTTCGGGCATGAGCTACTGCAACCCGATCTCGACCGCATCGCCGACCGTCTGGAAATGTCGTTCGAGCGTATCCCTACCATTGGTGAGGCAGGGATCAAGGATATGATCAATGGACCGTTCACGTTCGGTCCTGACGGTAATCCGATGATTGGTCCGGTTCCGGGCATTAAAAACTACTGGGTTGCAGTTGGCGTCATGGCGGGCTTCTGCCAGGGCGGCGGCGTAGGCCTGACCATGGCTGAGTGGATGATCGACGGTGAACCTTCTATTGACGTCTGGGCGATGGACGTGGCGCGGTTTGGAGAGTTCGCGACGCCGGACTGGGGCACTATCAAGTCCTCGGAAAACTACGAGCGTCGCTTCGTAATGACTTTCCCGAACGAAACGTTACCCAAGGGCCGGATGCAGAAAACCACCGCGCTCTATGACCGTCTGGTCGCCAAGGGCGCGTTGATGGGGCAGGGCTTTGGTCTGGAGAACGCCCTTTGGTTCGCCGACAACGCCGAAGATGCGCATGAAACGCCGACCTTCGAGCGCAATCGCAGCCACGACTATGTCGCGCGCGAGGTGAAAGCCGTGCAACAGGCCGTGGGCGGCATCGAGATCGCCAACTTTGCCAAGCACGAGTTCAAGGGCGCGGGTGCGCGTGAGTATCTGAACCGCACCTTGGCTGGCTACATTCCGAAACCTGGCCGCCTGGCGCTGACCCCAATGCTGACCGAAAAGGGCCGTCTTTATGGCGATCTTACAGTGGCCTGTCTGGCCGACGATCACTTCATGTTGTTCGGCTCTGGCGCGATGCAGGATGCACACCGCCGCTGGTTCGAAAAGGACCTGCCTGCCGATTTGACTTATGCCAATGTCTCGGATGACTGGCACGGGATCGCACTGTCGGGTCCGAATTCGCGCGAGTTGCTGGCCCGTATTACGCGTGAAGATGTCAGCGCCGTTGCACTGAAGTTCCGCGATCTGCGCCAGACTTTCGTGGGTGGTGTTCCGGTTATTCTGAACCGCATCTCGTTCTCGGGCGAGCTGGGCTTTGAGATCTACTGTAAGCCGATGTACCTGCTGCGGCTGACCGAAGCGATCGAAGAGGCCGGGGCTGATCTGGGCTATCGCTGGTACGGAGCCCGTGCCCTGATGTCGCTGCGCCTTGAAAAGGGCTGGGGTGTCTGGACCACCGACTTCCGTCCCGACTTCAACGCGGTTGAATCCGGCATGGATGTCTTCATCAACTGGAACAAGGACTTTGTCGGCAAGGACGCCACGCTGAAGTTCAAACAAGACGGCGTCGCCCGCAAACTGGTTACCATGACCATCGATGTGGACGGTATCGACGTGTCCAACGACGAAGCGATCCTGAAAGATGGTGAGGCAGTCGGCTATGTCTCGTCCGGCGGCTACGGTCACCGCGTCGGCAAATCGATGGCCATGGGTTATGTCGCAACAGAAAACGCGGCACCAGGAACCAAGCTTCAGGTCGAAATCTTGGGCGAGTTCTTCGAGGCTGAAGTTTTGAGTGGACCTCTCTATGACGCCAATGGTTCAAATATGAGGTCGTGAGCCCCAGAAACTCTATCGACTGGGGTGGCCTTCCCTCAAAAACAAAATGCGGAAGACGCTAATTGTTAGGGTTTCAGACGTTTTTTGCGGTCGGGGTGAATTGGCGCTTTTACCCCACCGCTTTCACTGGTGTGTTTCCGGTTCGGCAGTTCGCATAATACGCAGGTATGGAATGATCTCCGCGGTCAGCGGGAAGCTTCGCGACTGAACCCAAAGTTTTTGAGATTTAGCCTCAGATTGCCTCATCGAGCAGCTCATTGGCATTGCTAACACCGACTATTCATTGCGTCTGCAGTGTCGTTCCTCTACTCAGCCAAAGAAACTGCAATGTGCACGTTCGGCGGAACTTCGGAAGACGGTTACGAGTTGGAAAAAGTCGAATGCAGTACTTAAGATTACTATCAGGCGGGCAAACCAGCTGCGCGCAGACCGGCCGCGAGACATTCGAAATCATCTGGTCGCCGCCACATGGTCCGATACCCACGAGCGAGAGTGGAGAGGGTTTCTTCATTCGCTTGGATACCGCGACTGATAAGCTCGTCGCGACGTTCGGCAATGAACTCATTTAAGGCTGCTTCGGCCTCGGCCTGACGTCCAAGCTTTGCGTAAGAGGCCGTCACGAAAGCCGTCGCCAGGGAATTGAGCCGCGCCTCTCCGATCAGCAGACCAAGAGCTGCTTCGAAATTTTCCTGAAAGAACTCAATCTGACCCATGATCCAGTCGATAGCTGGGGGGTGCAGTGGGTCCAACCGCATTGCCTCGGATACAACGTCTCGTGCCGTATCGTGCCTGCCAAGCAGCAAAAAAGCATATCCGCACCAAGCCATGGATTCTGCCTCATTTTCTATCAGAGACAGCGTTTTAGAGAACTGTGCCTCAGCCTCACTCCAGAGCCCCGCGCATAAATAGGCGAAACCGAGTTGGTCCTGAATGTAGACATCCCGGTTGTCCAAAGCTGCTCCCCTTCGGGCAATATGCAATACATGCTCGGTCGCCTTGGAATCTGCCAGCCCAAGCCAAAGATCGATGACGTAGGTGTCTGAGAGATACATAAACGATCGAGCGATTGAAGGATCGAGTGCCACAGCCCGTTCCAGCAGCGCCCTAGCTTTTGCCGTATCCCGAGCATTCAGGCCGTCGCGAAGGGCTTTACCCTTCAGCATCAGCTCATACGCTTTCATTTCATCTTCTGGCTTTCGAGTTGAACGATCCGCAACATCATGCTGGACGAGCCCGGGAAGGACGGCCACAATGCTTCGTGTAACGTCGTCTTGAACCTCAAGAACATTCTCTAATTCACGATCGTATCGATCCGACCACAATTGCGACCCCGATTTTGCATCAGAAAGCTGCACTGAAATCCTGACCCGGCTTCCGGCTTTCCGCACGCTACCTTCGACAAGATAGTCGGCACCCAATGCCTCCGCGATTTCAGCCGGACCGGACTCTTGTTTTCTGAAACGAAAGGAAGCGTTTCTTGAAACCAGCTGAAGCATGCGAAAACGCGACAAGCCAGTGATAATGTCCTCTGCAATGCCATCACTGAAAAAAAGCTGTTCGGGGTCATCGCTCAAGTTGTGGAAGGGTAAAACGGCGATTGTAGGTTTTAGTTTTGCCTCTGGTTGCGGACGTCGGGCGTCACCCGCATTTGACCCGCCAAACCGCCATGCGCGTACAGGTTCGGCGACGTTTTTGACGGTCAGCGTCCCGGCGTCCTCCCACGAGATTGGAAGCTGATTGCCCACAACTCGATACACCGCATCGGACACAAGCACGCCACCAGGCGGGGCGAGTTGTTCAAGACGTGACGCCAGATTTACACCTGAGCCGAAGACATCTCCGTCTCGCAAAATGATGTCGCCAAGATTGACGCCTATGCGGAAGCAAACCGGATCTGTCTTGGCCGGTGGCGCTTTTTGCCATTCAAACGCGCAGGAAACGGCATCAACTGCGCTTTCGAATTGGGCCAAGAGGCCATCACCAAGCAGTTTTATGACTTTGCCGTGATTTCGTTCAACAAGAGGGATGACAAATTCCGTCATGTAGGCTGAAAGAGTTTCAAGCGTGCCGACTTCGTCCCGCTCCATTTGGGCGGTATAGCCGACCATATCGGCCACCAGTATAGCCGCCAGCTTTCGCTCCACGTTTTCCCTCCCATCTACTGAATACCGTTTGCCGGGAGAAACGGCCACGAGAAATTGAAACACTCAATCCGACGTCAGCGCTGTTACGCATCGCGTTAGTTTAGGCTGGGCCTCGATCTCACGCCCGCCGCGACTGGCAGTATTGACAGACCGCACTGCAGCGTCGATGGTCGTGAGCCAAGTTCTGATGGGATGTCGGTGAGAACGCCTGGAGGTAAGTTTAGTGCTTCCATGATTGATCCCCGATCGAACATGACCGCCTACAACTTCAACATGACACTGACAAAGGACGATGCCACAGGGTGCTGCTAGGATCCCGACGCAAACAATATTGCTGTGCCTCTCAACGTTCGCAAATAACTGTGACACCCCGAAAGTAGGTTATGCCCATAGTGCTGAAATCTCGGGGAAACGTTGGAAGATGGCGGCGGTGGTCTCGGTTCCAAAAACGGCGGTAGCATCGTTCGAAAGTATGTCTTTGGCTCGTATGCGCGCCGCCTGGAGGGTCGATGGGGCTCCGGCATCCGACCAGGCTTGCGGCGTGGTGCGGTCGGCGAGGTCTGGATAGTAATAGTCGCTTTGCATTCGCCGCAGCGTCTGTCCGCTGCCAAGGAAATGTCCGGGTCCAGCCAGACAAACCTCGCGGATCACGTTGAAGGCCAGGGCGTCCTCACTGATTTGGAAGCCGCGTGTGGCGCGCAGGACGGACCCGATCAGGTCGTTGTCCAGCACAAAGCTCTCTTTGCTGGCCGCAAGAAGCGATCCGTACATGCCTGCCGCTTCATAGATCAGATTCGCGCCTGCCAAGGCGCTGAGCAGTTCGGTGATCCCCTTTTCGTAGCCTGCTTGGAAGTCGGGCACTTTGCTGTCTGTCATACCGGCGCTGACGGCGCAGGGGACGTTGTAGTGCTGCGCCATCTGGGCACAGGCCGCCATCAGCACGCCTTGTTCGGCGCTGCCACCCGACATCGCCCCGGTGCGCAAGTCGCTGACAAAGGGCAGAGCACCGAACAGCGCTGGATGGCCCGGGTTTAGAAGGTTTACATAGACCAACCCCGCCAACACTTCGGCCGTTTGTTGTGCGACCGCACCGGCGAGCGGCGCCGGGCTGGTAGCCCCGGCCTGACCTGCCGAGACGAGTTTTAAGGGCGTACCAGTTTCGGCCGCGCATTCGATAATGCCGAGCGCTTCTTCGGCGAAGGTCAGGGGCGGAACGACGAAACAGGTCGAGACACAACAAAACGGGCGCGCGCGCCAGGCCTCTTCTCCGCCTGCGATCATGTGGAACATCTCGACAGCGTCCCGCATCGTTTCCGGCGAGGTAAAAGATGTGCCGATAGGCTTGGCCGTGCCCGCTGCGCAGGCATAAGCAGTGTTCAACTCCATCTTGTGGGTATCTTTGATGTCACGGGCCACCACAGTGCGCTGAAACATATGTATATTCGGGAGCGCCTGGGCCAATCGGGCCATGTCGTGGAGATCGGCCAAGGTGCTATCGCGTACCGCTCCGGTCTCGCTGTCTACGATATGCACTGCTGCGCCGGAAGTACCCAAGTGGATGCGCGTGCCACTTGGATCCAAGTCGTATTCTGGCCTCTGGCCATAGAGCTTGAATCCGCGGCCCGCCGTTTGAAGTACGCGTTCCACCATCGAAGGCGGAAAGAGCAGCCTACCAGCTTCAGAGACAGACCCGCCCGCCGCAACGACGGTTTCTTTGCAGCTTGGACTTGCATTGGCGAGCCCAATTTCGGCTAGTATACGCAGTGCTGTCTGGTGAATGGCGAGGATGCCCTCCGGCGGTATCACCCGGTATTGACCGCCCTCAACACCGGGCCAGATTGCGGCGCTGGGGCCAGAGCCCGCGCCACCTTGACGTTCCGCGCGCCGTGCGGCGCGGCCTGATCGTATTGAGCTCATCGATATGGATCCTGCTGTGTTAAGAGCCTGAGAGCCTCTGGCTGTCCGGGCCAGTTGCGAAGTTTCACGGCCCAGGCGTCGGGGACCGACCCGACATTTGCATGGAACTTTTGCCAAAGTTGGTCATCGCCCATCGGGTGTTCTGGTGCGCCAATGGGATAGGAGCAGGTCTCTTCGAGGATTGCCCCGTCAGGTCTTGCGACAGACATCCGGTCGGGATCTTCCTCTGAATAGTTCAATTCTGGCCGTGCGGGCGAGAACGGATGCACACGGGTCTTACCGATTAGATCTGCCACCTCGGGTGCATTCCAATATTCGGCTGCTAAATCGGATAGGGTGAGTCCTCCGCGTAGAATCCCCATCGCGGCCACAAAGGGTAAACTAAACAAGGCTTCGGCGCGATTGTTCGGCTGCCCGAAAGGGAGTACGGCTGCGTGGAAATCGGGAAGATGCAGGTCGATTCTTTCGATATCTTGCAAAGGTAAACGGTCACGCAGGCGCAACGCACAGGTCATTATCCGATGCGTATATCCACAGCTTGGCCAGGGTTTGAAAACAATACCGTGCTCTGCCAGGGCATGCTCCAGACCCAACTTGCCCATAGCCGTGTTAAATCGATTGGCATCAAACCCGTCCATCAACGCAGGCATTCCTCGTGGGTGGTCAAGGACATGCGCTTGGCCATTCAGTCCAGCTTGCGCGAGGCAGGCCGCCTCAACCCCGGCCCGCGCAGCGAAGCCCGCCTGGATTGGTTTGGCGTGTGACCCGAACTGGCAGGTATACCCACTCGCCGTGCTGATCGCAAAAGACATGGCGTTTGCCGTTACTTCTACGGACAAGCCCATAACCCGAGAGCAGGCCGCTGCGGCGGCGGGAGCACCAAGTGTCGCGGTAGAGTGCCAACCCGCATCGTAATGCTGAAAGTTCATCGCTTCGCCCAGTCGGGCGATCACTTCAAATCCAGCGAGATAGGCGTGCGCGATGTCCCTACCGTGTGTCTGCGGCCCCGACACAGCTAGCATAGCCGGCAAGAGCACCACAGTCGGGTGCGTGTTGCCCGGGATTTCCCAATCGTCAAAATCCAGCGCATGGCCCGCGACAGCGTTCAAGAATGCGGCCTGCGGTCGCGATTTTTTCATCTCAGCACCAATCACCTGCGCAGGACCATCCGAACCCATCGCTCGCACACCGTCTCGCGCCATTATCGCGACATCGGTGCGTGCGCCTGCGTGAATACAACCAAGCGTGTCGATCACTCCGTTGCGCAGGACGGCCAGCGTAGCGTCATCGGCATCCATCGGGTCCTCTGCTACGAAGCGGGCAAGACGTATCAGCGCCTGTTGGGTCAAAGGACCGGCTCATCAAAAAGGATCACGCCGCGCCCAGGCTTTCCAGCGAGCATGTCGTTCAAGGCGACGTTGATCTGACCAAGCTTGTAGCGTCTTCCGATCAACTGCTCGATAGGCAGTCGTCCCTGGGTGAAATGCCGGGCATAGGTCACAAAATCGCGTGAGGTGCAGGCCGATCCGAAAATGGAACCAGTGACTGTGATCTCCGACCGGGTAATACCTGTCGTAGGTAAGTCTATCGTGGCGTCATTTCCGTCCAGCCCGACGAAAGTCACCTGTCCGCCGGGACGACAGTACTCAATCGCCGCCCTTTGTAGGGCGCGTTGCCCAACCGCTTCGAACACATGGTCAGCACCGTGTTCGGTCATCTCATGGATTCGAGCCGCGACATTCTCACTCGCAAAAATAAAATCGGTGGCACCTAGCTCTCGGGCCTTCGTCTCGGTTCCCTTTGCAATGTCAATGGCAATGATCCTAGCGGCGCCTGCCAGGTTCGCCCCCATGATGATAGAAAGACCGACCCCACCCGCACCGATCACCACAACGGTTGATCCCGGTGCCACCTTAGCCCGGTTCAGCACTGCACCAACGCCAGTTGTCACGGCGCAACCCAAAAGCGCGGCGACCTCAAACGGCACGACCTTGCTTATCTTAATGCAACTTTCCTGCGGGACCACAGCGTGATCGGCCCAGCAGGCCAGCATGGACAGGTGCCGTACAGGGCCATTGGCGTTGGTCAACCGGCACGTCCCATCGAGCATTGTGCCGTCCCAGAGTGGGGTCACATAGGTTTTACACAAATGAGTCTGCTCATGGGCGCAGAAGAAACAGTTGCCACAATGGGGGATCCAACTCAGTACGACATGATCCCCGAGAGCAAAATCGGTGACACCTTCGCCCAATCCGATTACTTCGCCTGCTCCCTCGTGACCCAGCACGACAGGCAGGTCATGCTCCGCCTGACCAGAAATCACGTGATAGTCGGAATGACAGATGCCAGCAGCGCACATGCGGATCAATACCTCTCCGACACGCGGCATTTCGAGGTTCAGTTCCTCCACCACAAGCGGTTCTTTCGTGCCGTACATAACGGCGGCCCGCGCCTTCATGACAGGAATGGTCCGTCCGATCCGTTGGATCGGCCCGATTTGCGAGGCGACATAGCGTGTACCCTTCGGAATGCAATTGCTTTCCAAGCAATTCTATTTCGCCTTACCTATTGTTAGAACGTCTGAAACGCTTATACCTATTATTCCCTGGAGGAATGCTATGGCGGCACTGAACTGGAAACGCCTAACCGCGTTCGAGGCCGTAGCTCGGTATCGCAATTTCACCCGAGCGGCCCAGGAACTGAACGTGCAGCAGCCGGCGGTCAGTCGCCGCGTGGCCGACTTGGAGGCTGAGCTGGGCGTGAAACTCTTGAATCGGACACGGCCTTTTGCGACGCCCACGCGGGAAGGCGATGTGCTTTATCGGGCAATCTCGGGTGGTATTACGCAAGTCCGTAGTGCAATGGAGCAGGTGCGTCAGCAACCGACCCGAGCGCGTTTGACCGTCAACACGACCATCGGCTTTGCCAGTTGCTACCTGATGAAGCGCTTGCCTGAATTTCGGGTCATGCATCCCGATATTTCGATAGAGTTAATTTCACGTGATCAGAGCGACGCCTACGAAATGGACAGCGATATCGTTATCGCTTTCGACAGTCCCGACCGCTTGCCTGGTATGCGAAAGGCTTTGATTTTTGAAGAGAGTATGGTCGCGGTAGCCCGACCGGACGTGGCAGCTTCGATTGGAGATGACCTTAAAGCGCTTTCAGAGCACGTGCTGCTCTATCTTACAATGGGCCGTCATAGCGACGACTGGACCACGTTCTTTGACGGGACAGGGCTTATTCCCTCCGCTCCTGTATCCGAGCAGAAATTTACCAGTTTCATGGTGTACCTTCAGGCGGCCTTGAATGGCGACGGCGTGATCCTTGGCTGGGAGTTACTGCTCCAGGATCAATTCGATCTTGGGTTGCTTGAGCCGATCACCAACAGGCGCATCAAAACTCATCGTGGCTATTTTGGCTGCTTGATGCCCCGCGCAGCGGATCGCGCGTCAGCAGGCAAATTCCTCGATTGGGTCTCTGGTCAGGGTTAGAGATTTCGACAGGTTTGCGACCGGTCAACTTCCGACGTGCAGGAGTGCGTCTGAAATGCTGACTACGAGTGAAGAATATGGATGCTTAGCTCAAAGTCGGCTTTTGGCCGCAGGCAACAAATAGCTGGCGTGTTATGAACAATGTGAAATTAGTCGAATTTTGGTGCATCATTGATCTGGCCAACGATAAGCTCAATTTGAACAGGCACAACCCAGCAAGTTCGTTCCCAATACGCAAGTCGGCGATGACCTGAAAGCGCGCTGCTATTTTGCCATGAAGCTCGCAATGCGTTCGTGAATCTGAATTTCCAGCACTGCCGAGACAACTTGGTTTGCGGATTATCTCAGTTTCTCCGTGAGCTGGGCAGGTCGTCCTGTGTAGTGGTTTTACATAACTCGAACTTTGAAGCAAATCCGTTTAACATTCGCCAGACGCGAGGCGGCGGTCGCAAATTGGTCAGTTGCTTTGCGGCTCTTCGATTGCCCCACGCCAGAAAACGTTAGCAGAGTATCGATCATACCGACGCTAATCTTTTTTTCAGGTGGATTTGGCGTGCGGAGGAATCGTAGAAATGTTACGGCAAACCGTTACGCGTAACAAAAACAACGATATTTTGAGGGGCTGAGAATCAATGTAAGTAATTGATTTTATTGGTCGGAGTGAGAGGATTCGAACCTCCGACCCCTGCCTCCCGAAGGAACGGGCCTGACTTTAACCCATTGTAATTATTGTAATGTACTATCATTTCACTGTTCCTTTGTTCACGTTTGTACCGATCTATATCCGGAAATGATCTGGATATCAGATTGCATCCGCCGCTCCTCTCTGGTGATCAGGGTGATGATGCCCATAGTTCTTCTCAAGCGTTTCGTGGGTCATACCCAGGAAGCCGCAGGCGTCCCACTTGGGCGCCCCCTTTTGCATTAGCCAGGTCGCACAGGTGTGCCGCAGAGTGTGTGGAACGACTTTTCGGTCCCCCTCGGTCTCCAAGCCTGCCGCCACAACGGCAGTCCTAAATGCGCGTTTGACGTTCTGCAGTGACTTGCCGCGATGGGTGACTACGAATTCGTCTACCGGAAACCGCCTTCGTCGGCATAGCAGGTGCTTCTTCAGACGCGCAGGCAGCCTAGAACTCGGGCGTTCCTTTTTCGTGCGGCGCCGTCCAACGGGGTTCCAGTAGATGATGTTGCTATGAAAATCGATATCAGACCAGCGCAAGGATAGGATCGCCTCCTTTCGCTGGCCGGTCAGCAATCCGATCCTAAGAAACAGAGTCAGGTGCTCAGTCTTTGACTCGGTCGGCACGCCATCCTCCAGAGGCGTATCGAAGCTCCGCGATACCCGGATTAGCCTTAGCGCTTCATCACATGTCAGGAATCGGATACGACCCTCGGGTTTCGGAGGTAGTCGGACCGCTATTTTGCGCGTGATTAGCTGATCTTCCTCGGCACGCCGGATAGCAGTGGAGAGCAAACTGAGCTCCCTTCGCAAGGTGCCGTCCTTCAGCCCCTTGTCTCGACGGCTCTTCCGGCGTTTCTGGCAGTATTCTTTAATGAGCACATCGTTGATATCGCCCACGGCATAGCCATCAAAAAACCTGATGATTGGCTTTGCTGCATTGGCCAAACGCTCCGGGTCAGTAACGTCGTCAAATCGCTTCGCCAGATAGTGCGAAACTGCGTCAGTCACATAGAATTCGTGTGGCTCGACCGCGCGATCCGGCCTGAAGCGCCTTAGCTTCCATTCTGCGAAGTAGAGTTCAGCCTGGTCGCGATCCCCAGTGCCAGTCGAGTGCTCACGGCTGCGTCCCCCTTCGGTCCAGTAGATGTACCAATTGCCATCGGCGAGGCGTTTTCGGTCGCGTGCAAGGCGGGGCGGGGTCGGTTTGCGGGGCATGCTTTCACCGTAAATTGATCGAGGTATCGTTCCCACGCACCATTGGGAATCTTGGGGTTTCGTCGGCCTGGGGCTGTATAAATATGATCCAGCATGTCTTCGCGGATTAGATAGCGAACGTTGGAAACGGGGATGCCCACTCGTTCAGCTAATTCCCTTGGTGTCTCGAGAATTTTTTGCAATTTCAACTCCTCAATGACTGCACACATATCGAGGCAAAATTTTCGTTTTGCGTTCAGATCGAAACAAAACTACGATAATGCTACCTAAAACGAACCAAATGCCTCTATCAGCGGTTACATTGAATAGAGATAACCATAATCGTGGTCAATGCAACCACAAAAAGGTACATCATGACTGTTCCTGACCTAGGGGTGCGCCTTGCGGCTGTCCGAACCGAGGCGCGTCTGTCACAAGAAGAAATGGCGCAACGACTTAGCATCAGTCGAAGTGCATATCAGTACTATGAACGTGGCCAACGCGACCTAACCGCCACCCTACTTCTGAAGGTTTATGAAGAATTCGATGTCGATCCGCTCTGGATGCTCGAAGGGGACACTGCTGAAGGCAAAAGCCGCCGACATTCGGAAATGGCGCATGCCTATCGTAAACTTGGAATCGCAGTTGAGCACAGAATAATTAATCGCGGCCTTGTTGTAGCACCCGAAAAGAAATGGGACGCTATAGATTTTCTTTTCAAAGAAGCTCTGAGCCCCGAAACGATTGAGGGCCTTAACCAAGTGCCCGATATAGCCAGAATTGACACCATCTTAAGGTTAGTCGCTTGATGTTAGAGAACGAAGTTTTGCGAAAAGCCGAGCAATTGAGGCCGCGCAAAGTGGGCGTGTTGGGCAAGGTAGATAGCATCCTAGAAGAGACCCAACTTGATGCACCGTACCAACCTGGAAGCTCCAACGGAGTTAGGCCGACTAGAGGTTGCCCGAATGCCACGGAATGTGAGGCCTGCGGAGGGATTGAGTATCTTTCTAGAGAGTTTTGTCGTTGCGGCCATTTTTTACGTGGCCAACTAGAAGACGAGTACTTGTCATGGGTGCGTAGGCTGGAGCATGAGGTTGAGGAAATATCTACGGATTATTTGCAGAAGCAGAAGAAGTTGAAAAAAGGTTTGATGCTTACAATTCTTCTTCTCACCCCTCCGATAGCCGTTCAAGTTACCAGCCCAGATCTACTAGGGCTTTTCGCGTACCTTTGGATACTAGCCGGGCTTGTTGTTGTGTGTATTCTTGCGTTTATAGAAGCAAGACTTGCGCGCCCAACCAATGATGCTTCTGAATTTCTGCAAAACTCCTCTCTCCAAGTCTATCTGGAACACAGAAATCTAATCTTGAACTCAAGTCCGGATGCTTCTGGATAGACTGGTTCCCTCAAAAGTATGATGGAAGCATGAGTTTTAGTTCTATCGATTTATTTGCAGACTGCTGCGGCCTTTCGCTCGGGCTTAGGATTTGCATTCCCTGGAACTTGTACTTCAACATTTGGTTGCAGCGCGTGTTTGCCCTGATAGGATCATTGAAAATAAGAGATTTTTTCAGGCTAATATTCAGCGCCTCGACAGGCTCGTTGAGCCCGTTCCTGCCGTTTAGCGAGAGTCGGTCTTTCGCATATGCGGTAGGTCAAAAACCGCACATTCCGGACGTTCAAATTCCAGTGTCGGATGGCAAGGCTGCGGACAATCCTGCCGTTAGCTCATCTTCAGTTGTAGAGTCGATCAGGTCGCACCGATCATCACCCTAGCCGGTGTGCTTTCTCCCGCCCTGTACGTCATCTGAATAGAACCAGTCGTCGGGATATGGATACCACCAGTCCGCCTCCTTCGCCTTCGGATCAATCACGACCATCTTGGGTCGTCTGAAAGCCTCGAGGCCTTGAAGGCCTAGCGTACGCCCAAGCCCAGAATTCTTGACGCCGCCAAAAGGCAAGGCATCGTTGTCCACGAGCGGGTTGTTGACCCAGACCATCCCCACCTGTAGCTTGTTCACCCCTTGAAATGCCTCGTCCAAGTCGCCGGTAAACAGGCATCCGCCAAGACCGAATTGTGACGCGTTTGCCAGTTCAAGCGCTTGGTCAAAGTCGCTCACCCGAATGACCGAGGCGACTGGCCCAAAAACCTCTTCCTGAGTTAGCGCCATGTCCGTCGTCACGCCGGTCAGGATCGTTGGTTCGAAAAACCAACCCGGCCCGACGTGATCCGGGGTACCGCCTCCTACCTCAACCACCGCGCCTTTCTCAGTTGCATCGCGCACCAGACGCTCGACCTTGTCGCGTGCCTCCTTGGAGGCCAAAGGTCCGATTTCCGCCACCCCCATTCCGTCGCCGATGCGCAGTTTCCGGGTTCGGGTCACGAATTCATCGACAAAATCGTCGTACACGTCATCCACTACAAAAATCCGTTCAGACGATGTGCAAACCTGGCCCGACTGCAAAAATGCAGCGGTAACCGCCCCGGCAGCAGCGACCGCGATGTCGGCGTGTTTACTGACGATCAGTGGATCGCTTCCCCCAGCCTCGATCACTGCGGGTTTCAGGTTCTCCGCTGCGGCCACTGCGACTGCACGACCTGTCGGCACGGACCCTGTAAAAGCGACCACATGGGTTTTGGGGCTGGCAATCAGCTGTTTGCCCACGTCTGCACCACCCGGCAGGCAAGCAATCAGGTCTTGGGGCAACGCCCGAAAAAACTCCATGAACGCCATCGTGCACAAAGTTCCTGCAGGTGAGGCTTTCAACACTACACCGTTACCTGCCGCAAGTGATGCGGCCATCGACCAGCAGCCAAGAATGAGGGGGAAATTGTACGGAACCACATGCACGGACACGCCGTAGGGCTCGTATGTCTGATACTGAAAAGATCCAGTTTGCATCGTGCCGGCAATCTTGCCCGCGTCATTGCGCGCCATCTCGGCATAGTAGCGGAAAACCGGCGGGATGTTCGCAATCTCGCCGATCGATTCAGGGTAAGGTTTGCCCGTTTCCAATGTCATCAAGCGGGCGATCTCAGTCATGTCGCCGCTTTCGATGTCGTTGGCGATCTGGTGCAATACCCGCGCGCGAGATTTGCAGTCCATCGCGGACCACCTCCTTTGCGCCGCATTGACCCGGTCCAGGACCTGGTTCACGATCTGCGGCGACGGCTCACCAAAAACCCCGACGGGCTGCAAGGTAGACGGGTTGACCAGAGTGGTCCCACCACCCTCCAATGGCACATGCTTGGGGTTGAGGTAGTAGGTAGATTTGAACGGGTCACGCATTGGGCAGCCCCCTTGTTTGACAGGCATTGCGCCGTTAGCGGATCATGTACACTTTCTTGACCGTCTCGTGGACAGTGCAAACGCCTTTCCAGTCCTGCGGAAAAAAGGCCGCCGTATCGGGCGTAATCTCAATTACCTCGCCGCTTTCATGGATATAGGTACAGCGGCCTTCCAGAAAGTGGCAGAACTCGTCCTTGGTGACGTGACATTCCCACTTACCGGGAGTGCAGACCCAAAGGCCGCATTCGGACTGGCCGTCAGGCCCCTTGTGGATCAGCTTTCCCGAGGTGCGGGATTGCCCTTCAATCATCGTCGGGATTACCCCCCAATCGACAAGATCAGTCTGCTGGAGCGGGTTTTGCATACGTGGCGTGGTCATGTTTCAGGTTCGCGATCCGTTAGGTAGTAGGTGTTGCGCAATGTTTCCTCGACCGTGCATTCCCCTACCCAACCGGCGAGGAATAGTACGGCCGTTCCGGGCGTAACTTCGATGCTTTCGCCTGCATCCGACCGATAGACCGCGCGGCCCTGCACAAAATAGCAGAACTCGTCACGCGGTATCGTTAGGCGCCAGCGGCCTGGAGTGCAGACCCATGCGCCGATCTCCGGCCGGTTGTCAGGACCCTTGTGAACCAGCATACCCGATGAATGCGACTGGCCTTCAATCATGTCCGGCTGTAGCCCCCAGTCCGTGAGGTCGGTGCGGGTCGAGATTTCCGAAAGATGCGGGGCGCTGCTCATTCCGCGGCTTTCAGGATTTCGTCGAGAATGCCAGCTGCCTTGGTCGGGCCATGCCGTGACTGCATGTGAGCAGAGGTTGCCGCCATCTTCGCCTGCATTCCTGGATCGTTGATACATTTGTCGAGGGCAATAGCCAATTCATCATCGGTCCAGTCGTATCGGTGAAACCCGAACCCGTGGCCGGTTTCCTGAACACGGGTGGCGTTATCGTGGCCGTCCCAGACATAGGGCATAATGATTGCTGTTTTGCCGAAATATAGGCACTCTGTGAACGAGTTGTTACCGCCATGATGTATCACC
This sequence comes from Ruegeria sp. AA6, assembly GCF_056542865.1. Classification (NCBI taxonomy): domain Bacteria; kingdom Pseudomonadati; phylum Pseudomonadota; class Alphaproteobacteria; order Rhodobacterales; family Roseobacteraceae; genus Ruegeria; species Ruegeria sp. AA6. The sequence continues at coordinate 71,291 of NZ_JBQGAN010000012.1, read as the reverse complement.
GCGTCAACCTGCGGAATTACCGAAGGCTGGGGATACCAGCTCTGTATGTGCACGTTGTCGGGAATGTCTGTGTATTCGTCAATGTAATCCCCGACATTTACGAGCGCCCGGTAGGGCAACCTGGAAATGGTCGAAATGATCCTCTTTAGCAGGTCGGTGTCGCCTGCGCCAAGCGACCCGAAAGATACATAGAGAAGTGGTTTGTCATTGTTGGACTTAAACGTTGGCACCTCAAAGGGTTCTTCTTCGCGCACGCAACCTTCAAGATACTGAAACCGGTTTGGGTCCAGTGGGTTCTGCCGTTCGTACTTTGCCGGCTCGGGATAAAGCAGAAGGTTCATTGTGGGCGACGCTTCGAAAAACTCTCCAATCGGATAGGGGTCTTCGTTGCATCTGGCTAGGAACGCATTGTAGTCGTCGTGGATCGGCTTGATCACATCGTGGAACTTTGCCTCATAGGCCTCCATGCCCTCGCGGTCATCCACCCGACAGCCCGATAAGTGCGGCGGCACAATCGGGTCCGGGATTTCGTTTTCGGAACATGAGATGATCCGCACCCACGGTACGCCGAACTGCTTGATGGCTGGGAACATAATGACATTATCCACGCAGATCATATCTGGTTTGATTTTTGCCAATACCTCGGGCAGATCTTTTTGCGCCCATTTTGCGCTGTCGACGATCGCCTCCCAGCAATCCTTGACGTAGTTATCGATTTGGTCAATCGGGGCTTTGCGAAAATTTGGGATGTGACCGTTGATGAAATCCTCCCAGAACTTTGCCATCGCCTCGGGTTCCATCGGCTCGGACAGGGCAACAGGATGCGCCTCAAACCCATAACCTTCATATACCTCGACAAAGCCGGGATCGCTTAGAAATACAGCCTTATGGCCCAGTTTCTCGCAGGCCTGCGCGATGCCAACCGAATTCAGCGCAGGGCCAAAGGCAGCTTCGGGGAAGAAGGCGATGGTTTTCTGTGACATTGTAGGTCTCCGGTTAGATTTGGCTTAGCAGTTAGGAAGGATGCGGGAATGTTTCGCGTCCCATACGCAGTGGACATCCTGACCCGGCTGGATATTTTCACTGTCGGCTTGGCTGGCGGGAACGCGGGCGGAAAGGGTGCTCCTCCCACCGCGAACGCGCACATGCACACCCAGGTCTGATCCGTGATAGGCGACTTCTTCGACAGTGCCTGGAAGGCAGTTGCGCCCATCTCGAGGGGCGGTCTGCATCAGGCTGACCCGTTCCGGGCGCACAGCAATCGTGGCAGCACCGCGCAGCTCGGAAACGCCCCTCAGCATTCCCGCCCCGTGGACATCGACACCGCCGTCGACGGCGTTACCATCCAGAAAGTTCATCACGCCTATAAAATCTGCAACAAAGCGCGATCCGGGGTGTTCGTAGAGCTCGTGAGGAGTACCGACCTGCGCCAGCTTACCATCATGCAAGACCGCGATCCGGTCGGCCATGACCAAGGCCTCTTCCTGGTCATGGGTCACAATTAGAAATGTAATCCCCACCTCGTGTTGCAACCGTTTGAGCTCCAGCTGCATCTCTTCTCGTAGTTTCTTGTCCAGAGCTGAAAGGGGCTCATCCAGCAACAGGACTTTTGGCCTTTTGACCAGCGCGCGCGCCAAAGCAACCCGCTGTCGCTGCCCACCAGAAAGCTGATCCGGCTTGCGCCCGGCAAATCCCGAAAGTTTCGCACTTTCCAGAACCTCGGCCACTCTCGTGGCAATTTCGTCCTTAGGCAATTTCTCCATTTCTAACCCATAGGCGATGTTTTTTTCGACGCTCATGTGCGGAAACAAGGCATAGGATTGGAACATCAGGTTCAGGGGCCGCCTGCTGGGACGTATGTTTGTCACGTTCTGCCCGGCAACGATTACCTGTCCTTCCTGTGGCGTTTCGAATCCCGCCAGCGTCCGCAATAGTGTGGTCTTGCCGCAGCCCGATGGGCCCAAAAGTGCAAAGAACTCGTTATCGCGAATATCCAGTGAAACATTGTCGATCGCGGTCACCAAACCGTATCGCTTGGTTATATTCCTGAGTTGAACCCCTTGGTTCATCGGCTGAAAACCTCTTTGTCGGTACGCTGTGCGAAGAAGACCAGCGTGAATGAAACGAACATGACGATGGTAGCCATCGCATTGATTTCCGGCGTGACGCCAAATCGGATCATTGCGTAAATCTGCATCGGCAACGTGGTCGAGGATTGCCCAGCACCGGCGGTAAAGAAGGCAATAATGAATTCGTCCACAGACAGGGTGAAAGACAACAGCGCCCCGGCGATAACCCCCGGCGCGATGGCGGGCAGCAGGATGCGGCGAAAGGTGGTGAATTCGCTGGCCCCAAGATCGGCACTGGCCTCAAGTATCGAATGGTCGAAATTGCGCATCCGCGTACGCACCACGGCGACAACAAAGGCTATGTTAAATACGACATGGCTGAGGATGATCGAATGAAGCCCCAACGTCATGTTGAGTAGGGTGAAAAAGGACAAGAGCGCGATGGCCAGAACTATGTCGGGGATGATCATCGGTGCGAACAGAACCGCGTCTAGAACTGAAGAATTACGCCGTGTCTCGACACCGACCGCCAAAAGCGTGCCGATTATTGTCGCCAGAACGGTCGAGATTAAGGCCACGATTAGCGTGTTGCGCGCCCCCGACAGTATTGGATCCGCGGTAAACAACTTGCCGTACCATTCCAACGAAAACCCGGTCCATACAGTTGGAAGTCCGGCCCGGTTAAAGCTTAACGCCATGAGCACAAGGATCGGCACATAGAGAAAGGTGTAAAACAAAACCAGGTGCAGCTTCAGGCCCATGTTGGATCGGTCCCGCATCAGTCCTGCCCTCTCTGTCCCGCTGCGCGATTGGCCAATACCGCCTGTGCGAACAAAAGCCCCATCATAATCGCAATCAGGAACATCGACAGCGTTGCTCCGAACGGCCAGTCGCGGGCGCTCAGGAACTGGTCATAGATCAGGTTTCCAACCATCTGAAGTCGCCCGCCGCCAAGCAAATCGGGCGTAATGAAATTGCCGATCGACAATACAAAAACAAAGACACCACCTGCCGCAATCCCGGGAACGGTCTGTGGCAGTATCACCCGGTAGAAAGTGGTCCAAGCGGGCGCTCCAAGATCTTCCGAGGCTTCTATGGTTTCGACATTTATGCGGTTCAGCGACGAATAGATCGCCAGAACCACAAAGGGGGTGTAGTTGTAGACAAGCCCAACGATCACCGCGAAATTGTTATAAAGCAGAGACAGCGGCTCATCGATCAAGCCTGCCCCCTGGAGAGTATTATTGATCAAGCCCTCGCGGTTAAGCATCACGATCCAGGCGTAAGTGCGGATTAGGTAGTTGGACCAGAACGGCAAGATCACCAAGATCAGCAAACCGGTCTGCCAACGGCGCGGCGCCAGCGTGATGGCATAGGCCGCCGGATAGGCGATCAGGATCGCGATTATCGTGGCCAGAAACGCGATCTTGGCCGAGCGTAAGAAGATCCCGAGGTAAAGAGGATCGGCGGCCCGCACAAAATTTTCAAACGTAAAGACGTGGTCGATGCCGCCATAGATACCGCGTTCAAAGAACGCATAGGTAAAAATAAGGCCACACGGCACCACCATAAGAAGCGCAAGCCAGCCCAGGCCCGGCCCCAGCAAGATCACCGATTTCAGTCGATTGGTCATATACTTGGCAATCTGTGGAGTGATGTCGTACAGGCCCGACCCTTTGTTCGGGTCGGGTTTTGCTCAGGGTTTGATCACTTACTGTGCGGCCATGATTTCGGTCACGGTCCGTGCAAAGGGTTTCTGGCCATTGCCGAGATCGCGCAACTGCTCGTACTTGGTAAGGTCTGCAGGCGACATTCCCATGTTCGGGAAGGTTTCGATCAAGGACGGGTCCAGCGCCTCCATCGCAGCCTTGTTCGGCGTTTTGTAAAGGATATTGCTGGCAACCCAGACACCGACGTCCGCGCCCAAGACATAGTTCACAAAGGCATGCGCCGCATCTTTGTTTTCAGATGCATCCGCGATGACTAGCGCATCTACCCACAGATCCGATCCTTCTGATGGTATCGTGTACTTGATGTCCGCGTTTTCACCGATGCCGTAGTTGCACCAGCCATCCCAGGCGTGAACCATCGTTGCCTCGCCCGATACCAACTTCAGATAAAAAGTTGCGTCATCGTAGGCCAGCAGATCCTGCTTCGCCGCAACCAGCAGGTCCTTTGCAGCCGCCAACGTCTCATCCGACGTATCGTTAAGCGACTTTCCGAGGGCTAGCGCAGCAGCCCCCATCAGCCAGCGATCCGTCGAGAGCATTGTCACTTTGCCTTTAAGGTCTTCAGAGGGTTTGAGCAGATCGTTCCACGAAGTTGGCTCTGCCATCAGGTCAGACCGGTAGCATAAGCCCGTCGTGCCCCAAGCGTATGGCATTGAATAGTTGTTGCCCGGATCATGGGCTAGTTCTTTAGCTTCGTCATACAGGTTAGAGGCATTCGGAACCTTGTCGTGGTCGATTGCAGCCACCAGCCCCAGGTTGTTTAACGCCTCGGCAAAAGGCGACGAGACGAAAAGAACGTCGTAGCCCTTGCCTCCACCGGCTACGACCTTGCCCATGATTTCTTCGTTAGTGCCATGCACCGAGAGCTCGGCCTCGATACCTGTTTCCTTGGTGAAATTCTCCAGCAGGTCCGGCGGCATGTAGCCGTCCCAGTTCGAGATCACGATTTTTTCTGCTTGGGCCGCTCCGGCGAATAAGCTGAGTGCGCAGGCCGCCCCGGTGGTGAGCCAAGCAAATGGCAAACGGAACGAATTGGTGAACTTGTTGGTCATGTCTTCCTCCCTTGACATCCGCGCTCGCTTCTGGGGCGAGATATATGATGCAATCACGGTATTTTTTGATGAAATAAAACTCAACATTTTTTTGAATCATTTTTGTATGGCCCGGAGAAGCCATTTAAGATACCGTTTTTATTGTATATTAACTAGGTATGACGAAAGCCGTCTTCTTATGCCACCAAGCAAATACTTGAAACTTGCTCAAAAAATACTGGATGTTGCGATGGATCTCGATTTGCATCAGGGCGACAGACTGGTGGAAAAAACCCTTGCTGATTCGTGCAGCGTCTCTCGCACTCCGGTTAGATCCGCATTGAGGCTGCTGGAAAAGGAGGGGATGGCACGCAAAGCGGCAGAAGGCGGGTTTGTCCTAGAATGCGAACCCGAAAAGGGGCATTCGATACTCAACCAGCATGCGGTCGGAGCAGGTGTGGATCTCGCTGGTGCCATCCTACGAGATCGCGGCGCCCGACGCCTGGACGGTGCCATCAATGTCACAGACCTGATCCGCAGATATTCGGTTTCCCGCAGCGCTGCACAGCGTGCGCTCGAAGCCCTCCTGGCCCAAGGCGTGATTCAGAAAGCCGAAGGTCAATCCTGGGTTTTCACGCGCATGCCGGGAGACCGCTCCGGACGAATAGAGAGCTACGAATTTCGTCTGATACTGGAACCGCAGGCCATTCTGTCCGACGGTTTCAAGTTGGACACCAAGCGCGCCGATCTGGTCCGCAGCCAGACCGAAGCGCTTCTGGCGCAGTCGGAAAACTCTTTCAATAGCCAGGATTTTCAAGACGCGGATCTTGCCTTTCACAAGCTCATCGCTCGATCGTCCGGAAACCAGTATCTAGCTTCTGCTCTCATGGCCCATCATGGGTTGCGCCACCTGCCGGGCGGATCATTCGGTATGATCGACTTTCGGATGAGGCAGGCGCTCGATGAACATCTGCGTATACTTGATTTCATCGAACAAGATCATTTCGATCTTGCGGCGGATCAGATGAGGGTGCACTTGCGGCTTTCAATGCACCAAAGGCCCAGCGTCGCCAATCGTGGTGCTCCGGCGCTAGTCCAAGCAACCTGCGGGTCAATCCGGTGAGTGAATGATGAACCGCAAGGAAGCACCCGTAATCGCGTTTTTCCCCGAAGCTAGTTTTGGGGCTGCACTGAATTGTGTGGGGATCGCTCAGGAACTTCGCGCAATGGGTGCACACCCCGTTTTCCTGACCCACGGTGGCTTTGGTGGCGTATTCGCAGATTACGGTTTTGACGAGTTCGCCGTCCCTGTTCAATCAGAGTTGACAGAAGAGGAAACCCAGACCTACTGGCAGGAATTCCTGAGCCATCATCTGCCGCATTTTAACATGCATCCAACTGACCAACTGATCACCTATGTAGAGCCCGTTTGGAACGCAATCGTCGAGACAGCGGAATCGGTCGAACAGGGGTTGGAAACGGCGCTAGAGCGGACCAACCCAGATGTCGTCGTCCTCGACAACGTCATCATGTTCCCGGCCATCGTACGATCCGAGCGCCCATGGGTCAGGGTTATTTCTTGCGCGGAAACCGAGTTGCCAGACAACTGCCTACCGCCGTACCTGTCCGGTCTGCCGGCATCTGACGCCGCCGGGTGCGCGGCATTCCGAGACCAGTACCTGGAGACCCTTGGCCCAATTCATGCTCGCTACAACAAATTTCGCCTGGATAAGGGGCTTGAGCTATTGCCTGAAGGTGAGTTCCTAGAAACATCACCGCATCAAAACCTTCTTTTAGCGCCATCTATCATTCGCCATGATCGTGATCAGGTACTGGACTCTGGACAATTCACCTTTCTCGAAGGCTGCGTTCGCCAGGAAGGTCCTTACCGTGTACCTCAAATGCCCCGTAACGACGGGCCTCTGGTGTACGTGAGTTTTGGCAGTCTGGGTGCCATGGATGTCCCATTCTTTGAGAGCCTGTTCGACGTATTCAAGACAATGGACATGAGGTTTCTGGTCAATGTCGGGGCCCAAATCGACGCCTATTCCAGAGTCCCAGACAATGTTCATCTGCAGGAATGGTTCCCGCAGCCTTCCGTGGTTGAACAATGCGATCTGTTTATTCACCACGGCGGCAACAACAGCTTTTGCGAAGCGCTTTATTTCGGGGTCCCGTCGCTGATCCTTCCCTATTGCTGGGACGGACACGATAACGCCCAGCGGGCAGTTGAGACCAGTGTCGGACTCAGGGTAAATCGATGGGATTGGACACCGGAGCAGTTGGATAATTCGATTAACCAACTCCTTGGGGACGCGGAGATGAAGGCCCGGCTGGCTGCGAACTCAGAGATCATGCAGTTGAGAAAGTCGGTTCAGTTAGCTGCTCAGAAAATTCTGGATTGTGTAAATCCTAACCGAATCTAGGTTATTCCCGTCGGTCATCCGTTTTGTCATGAAGGATGGAAGGGTGCATCGCAATGACCTCTAAATCACTGAACCTAAAGTGTCGGTTTGGGCTCGAGACAGACGCTCGCTGAAATGTCGCGAGCGGCAGCAATACGGGCAAAGCGGTCTATGGTTCTCCAAACAAATCGGCCATCCTTGGGTTTACAGTACACGGTTGTGGAGAGTGAGAAGGACTAGTAGTCTTCACTTTCGGAAGTATAGGGTCTCAATTGGCACCCTCATTGCATGCTGAGCAGTCCTTTATGGCTCACGAGCGTCTAGATACCCTCCGGTTAAGCCCTTTTGGGTGTCAGACGGTATCGTCCGCAAAATTAGGTTGTTGGTTGCTCGGGTGCGTCACCCAGAGCCAGCAGCAAAAGGATAGCCAAAAGGGGTGATCCAACCAAACCGATCAGGAACCAGATAAAACTAGATCGGTTGCGCCGTCCCGCCATCGTGATCGGCAGGATATAAAGCCAGATCACGACAACCAGCAAGATGAACATAAAAATCAACTGGATAACTGGTGCGTCCATGAAATTTTGCCTTTCGAATCTTGACGCCATTTTTAAAACGGCTGATCCGGTTAGATAGACAATGGCCCGAAAGCGTTTTCGGGTATTAATTTAGCCCGACACGGGTCCCGGGCGTCCCAATCCTCTCACTTTGGGTTCCTTGGCTATCAGACAGTGCCGTCCAAATGTTTGGTGCTTTCCGGGTCACAAGGTAGCAAGGTCGGCAAAACGGATAAAGTGGGTGTTCAAGGAACCTTTTAAAGAGCCTTTTCAATGAACTTTGAAAAAAGCTCACCCTGCGAGTTGATCCTAAGTTTCGCGTAAATGTTGCGTCTGTGGATGCGGACTGTGCCTGGAGAGATGCCGAGAATTGTGCCAACAGCTTCTGCCGAATGGCCCTTCAATGTGAACTCAACGACTTCTCGTTCTCGTGGCGTCAGAACGCCATCGCCAAATGCCTGGAATGCTAGATCAACGCGACGACTAACGCCATTCGCTGCGGCGCCGCGGGCCATCGTTGGAAAGTCACTCCAATGTTTGCAACAGGCTGCCCGAACGAGCGGCCATAGAGCGTGCAAATGACGAATTTCCTTGGCTGAAAAAGGCTTCGCTGATCGCATGAGCGAGACCACAACCATCCCAGTGCTTGGGATATCGATAAAGTAGCCAATCTCCTCTGCTAACCCAGTCCTTTTGTAATAGCTGCGATAGTATTCGCCCTGATAGAACCTGTCCGGTGCGATATCGCGCATGCGGTACAGACCCGGTGTTATCGGTTTTGTCGCGGCCAAAAAAAATGGATCAAGTACGTAGGGCCCTGCTTGGTAATCCTCAACAAAAATACGCCGTTTGCTTTTGGGAAAATCGTCGTGAAGGTCTATTGGTGCTTCGGTTCCGACATGGCCAAACACCACCGTAAAATCAAATGGTGCGACCTGCCGTAAGCCATCTGCCAAAGCACATGGAAATTCTGGGGTTCCGATCTTCTCTACGACCCTGCCGGCCTCTTCCATCCAATCGTACACACGCCGCTCCAGATTTTCGAAAAGCACCTCTATACCCTAATTGTGGTATATACAGTTAATCCGAGTTATTGTTACTTTTTCCTTGTTTGAGTGGTATGCCAGCAAATGCCAAAAAATCAAGCAAAAGGAAAACAGCAGTATATGAGCTTTGACATGAGCGTCACCATGCAGACGATTGCGGAACTCAGAGGAGTGACCAAGACCTTCGGGAATGTGGTCGCCGCCAAAGACCTGAATCTTTCCATTGGGAAAGGAGAGTTCCTGTCGTTCTTAGGCCCATCTGGTTGCGGCAAAACCACTGCACTTAGGATGCTGGCGGGTTTCGAGAAACCAACCGAAGGTCAGGTGTTGCTCGATGGCGAAGTCGTCAACGACTTGGATGCGCACCATCGCCCAGTCAACATGGTGTTTCAGCACTACGCTCTTTTTCCTCACCTAAGCGTGTTCGACAACATCGCGTACGGCCTGCGCCAACGACGACCACGCGTAGACAAACAAACAATCGCGACAAAGGTTGAGCAAGCGCTGGAAACTGTCCGTCTTGGTGGGTTTGGCCCACGTCGCATCTGGGAGATGTCTGGTGGTCAGCAGCAACGCGTCGCTTTGGCGCGTGCGATCGTAAACGAGCCCAAGCTTTTGCTGCTTGATGAACCAATGGCTGCTCTGGATCGAAAGCTTCGAAAAGAAATGCAGTTTGAACTGCAGAACCTGCAACGACAACTGGGAATAACTTTTGTCCTCGTCACGCACGACCAAGAAGAAGCGCTTTCAATGTCCGACCGAATTTGTGTGATGGAAGGCGGCAGTATTGTGCAGGTTGGCAGCCCACGCGAACTCTATGACATGCCCCGCAGCCGCTACGTGGCTGGATTTGTAGGCACCTCAAATTTCTTTGATGCAACTGTAACTGACGCAGTAGCCGACCAAATCACTGTGCGTTTAGCGAGTGGCCAAAAGGTGCACGGAACTCCGGAGATTCCAATAGATGCAGGGCAGGAAGTTTGCGTCAGTATCCGTCCTGAACAGATCACGCTGACCCGCGCGCTGCCCGCAGCTGAAATTGCTTTGCCAGTTACCATTCAAAATCGGATCTTCCTTGGGGAGCACACAGAATACCTTGCGCGCAACGAAGCACTGGGTGATTTCCACGTACTTGTGCCAAGGCAAGCGGAATTGAACGAGGGGACGTTCAATGCAGGAGAACAGGCCTTTGTTTCATGGGGCGAAGGCGCACTGCTGATCCTGGAAAATTAACAGATCCCGCAATCCAACAACAGAGAGGTTCACAATGACTAAGGATAATGGGACTATTTCCAAGCAAAAGTTCATGGAAGAGCTTCGCCGGTACCAAAAGGGTTCGGTCACACGGCGACATTTTTTGGGCGTGACAGGTCTTGGGATGGCAACGGCCGTTCTGGGCACGGCTATGCCTGGGTTGCGTCCACGCCCGGCATTTGCTGCCGGAGACATTGGCGACCGAGTGATCCTCGCCACGTGGCCGAACTACCATGACGAGATGAACTTCGAAGCCTTCACGGAAGCCACTGGCGCCCACGTTCAGGTCAATGTTTTTGGCTCGAACGAAGAGATGTTGGCAAAACTGCAAGCCGGAGGGTCTGGCTGGGACGTGTTCGTTCCAACCAATTACACGATCACTACGTATGTGGGCGAAGATCTGATCATCCCGCTCGATACGTCCAAACTGCCAAACTACGACGCAGGTTCATTCGAGCAGCGCTTTTCAGATGCCGGCTCTGTCGATGGCCAGCTTTACGCGGTGCCGAAAAACTGGGGCACGACCGGCTTTGCAGTGAATACTAGTAAGCTTGACGGCGCTCCGACTCCAACCACTTGGAAAGAGTTCTGGGACCTTACTATGGAAGGTTACTCAGGTCGGACAATGGTGCATGATTACCAACTCACCACCATCGGTAATGCCCTGAAATACTTCGGCTACTCCTTCAACTCGGTCGATGAGAAGGAACTGGCGGATGCCGAGAAATTGTTGCTGGATGCTAAACCGCATCTGTTTGCAATCTCGTCGGATTATCAGCCACCGATGCGTAACGGTGACGCGTGGATGACGATGTGCTGGACAGGTGACGGCAAGCAGATGAATGTCGACATGCCTGAAATCGCCTACGTTCTGGGAGCCGAGGGCGGTGAACTCTGGTCCGACTACTACGCTATTCCTAAGGGCGCACCCCATATGGATGCCGCTTATGCCTTGATCGACTTCCTGCTGAACCCGGAAGTTAATGCGAAAGAAGTCCTCGCTCATGGCTATCCATCGGCTGATGCTCGCACCAATGCGTTGCTGCCGAAGGAATTGCTGGAAGATCCGATCCTTTATCCGGCAGCTGACCTTCTGAATGCGCTCGAGTTTGGCGCGGCGGCTACGCTAACCGATCCAAACCGTGCCGAGTTGCTCGCCCGCTTCAAGTCGGCCTAAGCGGCAAGGCCGCAATATCGGAAAAGACGAGGACAATATGACCGAACGAGGCAGAAAAGCACTGTTGCTGGCACCGGCAGGAATATGGCTTTTGGTAATGCTTGCCCTTCCACTACTGGTCGTCTTCGTCTTTTCCTTTGGCGAACGGGGTGCCGCCGGAGGCTATGTTCCAGCGTTCACTTTGGAACAATATGCCAACCTTCCTGCGCGATGGACGGCGTTTAAGAACACCTTGATCCTTGCACCTCTGGGGACTATCGCTGCGTTGGTAATTGCCTACCCGCTCGCCTACTTTCTTGCGGTGCGTTGTTCACCAAAGTGGAGAACTTCGCTGTTGATCCTGGTGATCGTGCCGTTCTGGACATCGATCCTGATCCGATCATACGCATGGATTTTCATCCTTGGGGGGCGTGGCTTGCCCGCTCTACTGGAGTCGATCGGCATCGACGATGTCCGCCTGATAAATACGCCATTCGCTGTGCTTGTGGGAATTGTCTATGGGTATCTACCTTTGATGGTTTTCCCAATTTTTGTAAGCTTGGACAAACTGGATAAACGCCTTCTGGAAGCCTCAGCTGATCTCGGCTCTACCCCATGGCGTACGTTCCGTCAGGTGACACTTCCTTTGTCAGTACCAGGTATCGCAACTGGCTGCATGCTGGTCTTCATCCTGCTCATGGGCGAGTTTCTGATCCCAGCGATCTTAGGTGGCGGAAAAGTGTTTTTCGTCGGAAATGCGCTGGTGGACCTGTTCCTGCAGTCTCGAAACTGGGCGTACGGATCGGCGGTCGCAATGACGCTGGTTGTCGTAATGCTTGTCACTGTCTCAATTTACATGAAATTCATCTCGCGCCTGGGTGGCCAGCGCGAAGATGTCTCGCTGATGTGAGGGTCCGATGCGCTTATACGCGATTTGCGTCTACCTTTTTCTCTATATTCCAATCGGCATCATCGCGCTTTTCAGCTTTAATGCCGGACGACACGCAAGCCAGTTCATGGGGTTCTCGACCCGATGGTATGGCAAAGCGCTCAACAACCCATTTGTTATGGACGCGCTCGAGACCAGTCTGCTTGCGGCATTCATAACTGCTTGCCTCGCATCCACACTCGGAACCATGGCGGCCATCGCTTTACAAGGGGTTAAGGGATGGCTCCGAACTTTATTCGATGCGATGATTTATATTGCGATAATGATACCAGGTATCGTCATCGGTATCGCGACACTCATTGCCCTGGTCACCGTATTTGGCTGGCTAAACCCGCTTCTTGCGAGCCTATGGCCCGATGGAGCAAATCCCCCGCAACTTTCCATGGGGATGCCCACGCTTGTCGCCGCACACACCATGTTCACAATGGCGCTGGTCATAATCATCGTACGTGCAAGGCTATCGGGTATGGACCGTGCCCTCATGGAAGCATCGGCTGACCTCTTTGCGACGCCCTGGGGCACCTTTCGGCAGGTGACCCTGCCGTTGATAGCACCGGCAATTTTGGCGGGCTTCCTGCTCAGCTTCACTTTCTCATTTGATGATTTCATCATAGCGTTCTTCGTAGCTGGCTCAGAAACAACCCTGCCTATCTACATATTCTCATCCATCCGGCGCGGCGTAACGCCCGAGATCAATGCCATCGGCACTATGGTTATGGGCGCGTCGCTCTTGTTGCTCGTTGCAGCGCAACTGCTTTTGCGCCGAGGCGCCTCAAAATCGAATAGTTAAATAAAGGAGCCAAGTGAAATGCGGCTTGCAGGTAAAGTCGCGCTCGTGACGGGCGCGGGATCAGGAATTGGTCGGGCGGGTTCAATGGCAATGGCACAAGAGGGTGCGCATGTTGTGGTAACGGATCGCGATGCAACACTTGCTGAAGCCACTGTGGCCGCGATCGTTGCGCAGGGGAATCAAGCATCTGCCATACAGCTTGATGTGACCGATGACGATGCCCTTACCAAAGCCATAGACGAAGCAGTAAAAAACTTCGGTCGGCTTGACGTGTTGCACTCTCATGCTGGGTTGCAGATCGAAGGAACGCTGGAAGAAGTGGAACCAGATGGAATGGATGCTTCTTGGGCATTGAATGTCCGCGCTCACTTCATTGCCGCGCGCGCAGCCGTCCCCCATATGAAATCACAAGGTGGAGGCAGCGTGATCGTCACGGCCTCCAATTCTGGGGTTCAATACGACCGGGGCATGATCGCCTATGCGACTACAAAGCACGCAGCTGTTGCGATGGTCCGGCAGATGGCAGCCGACTACGCTGTCCATGCAATCCGTTTCAATGCCCTTTGTCCAGGATTTGTAGACACCCCCTTCAATGCAGGCTTCGAAAAGCAGATGGGTGGCCGTGCCAAACTGGAAAGCTACATCGAGCAGGCGATCCCTATGAGTCGGTGGGCGACAGTTGAAGAGATTGGCCATGGGATCGTCTATTTAGCTTCAGATGAATCCGCTTTTATGACGGGGCAAGCCTTGGTTATCGATGGCGGTGAATGCATTTAGTGATGGGTTAGACCGCTCAAGAGAATGTCTATCGCCGCACTTCATTTTTGGTGAGCACATTTCAGTCCGCTTTGGGCTCGATGCGGTCATTTGCAAATTACTCGTGAGCGTCTGCTGTGCGGGACAAAGCCGACCTTGCAGAAAAGTGACGGAATCCTTGAAAAAGCTTGCTTCCGCTGGGATGGTGTCTCCGACAGAATTTTCTGAGGAATTGAAAATGCATTTTCCCAAACTTGCGGCAGTTTCGTCGGTTTTCCTCACTATAGCCAGTTCGCAAGCGCTCTCCCAGGATGGGGGGCCGATACTGTTCACAAACGTCAACGTGTTTGATGGTGTGAATGAGGAAATGATTGCAAATGCCAATGTCGTTGTAACCGACAATCTGATCACAGAAGTTTCCTCAGAACCCCTCGCCGTCGCCAATGGTATCGTCATCGACGGTGGCGGGCGCACGTTGATGCCGGGCCTGATCGACGTGCACTGGCACACGCTTTACTGTTGCAATCCGCAGAGTGTGGTTGTGACCGGCGATATTCTTGAGGTCGCGGTGCGGGGTGCCATCGGGTCCGAAGGCACGTTAATGCGCGGCTTTACAACGGTGCGCGACGTTGGCGGCAATTCATTTGCCATAAAACGGATGATTGACGCAGGCGAGATCGAAGGCCCCCGTATTCTGCCGTCCGGCCCACCCGTGACACAAACCGGCGGCCACTTTGACTATCGCCCCTACCAAGCGGTTCCGACGAACGGCGCGGATTCGCAATGGTACTGGTACAGCGTTGGTTTGATGGCGCAGGCTGATGGTGTTCCGGAAGTGGTCAAACGCGCGCGTGAAATCATGCGCATGGGCGCAAGCCAACTTAAGATTTCCACCGGCGGCGGGGTTTCATCCACTTATGACCCTCTGGATGTACGCCAATACACCAAGGCCGAAATCGAGGCTTTTGTAGAGGTGGCCGACACCTACAACACCTATGTTGCATCTCATGTCTTCACGGACGAGGCGGTGGAAATTGCCGTTGCCGCTGGCGTTAAGTCCATCGAGCATGGCTTTTTGATGAGCCGCGAAACGATGGAACTGATGCGCGACAATGAAGTTTGGTTGTCAGTGCAGCCCCTACTGGATGACGAGGACGGCTTTTCTTTCGACGACCCTGTTAGCCAGCAGAAATGGATCGACGTCACCAACGGTACAGATTTCACCTACAAAACGGCAAAAGAAGTTGGCGTGAAAGTCGCTTTCGGCACCGACATCCTGTTCGATCCCAAACTGGCCGAACGTCAAGGCGCGTTCCTTGCCAAATTGCAGCGCTGGTACACGCCATACGAGGTGCTGAAAATGGCGACTTCAACCAATGCTGAACTACTCAAACTCTCAGGCCCGCGCCACCCCTATCAACAAGGTGATTTGGGTGTAATCGCAAAGGGCGCTTATGCCGACTTAATCCTTGTGGACGGCAATCCGCTGCAAGATATCGACCTGATCGCAGACCCGCATGAGAATTTCGATCTGATCATGAAAGACGGCAAAGTCTACAAGAACACGCTGGACTGAGTTCCAGATGAAGTCCTTTGCTCAAAGCCAATTTTGTAACAACTGCTTTGGACTCAGGGCAGCCGTTCGCTGCACTAGGTGTGAACGACTTCTACGTGGACAAAACCGTCTCAGGCAGGCGCTGCAGATTTCGCATTTCCACCGACAACCCACAAACACAACACCGCAAGCAAAACCTCTATCGCAAATGCGGCAAGAATGTTTTCGGATGGCCAACCATCGAGGACGAAACTGATTGTCCTGCCCACGGCGAAAGCTGAGAAAACCGTAGCCCCAAGCAAGGCTGAGGCCTGGATCAACTTTTGGTAAAATGCTCCGCACAAAATGATCAGGCCAAGTACCGCGAGATTGGCAGCAGGTGCACGCAACTCGCTCGTCAGGTTTGGCTGCGGTGAGAGTACGATGCCGTAGTTGGCGTAGAAAGACTGTGGGTCCAATGTGATGGCCAGACCTATTGCAAATGCCGTTAATCCGGACATGCCCAAGATAAGTCTGCATCTAAGTTCAAGTTTCATGATTGTCTCCGATGTCCTTTGGCCCGGTTCAAGCGGCTCTGGTCCACGCGCCAGACATTGCAGCTTTGTTTGCAAAGTCGGCGAAGTCGCGTGGCGCGCGTCCAAGCGCACGCTGGACACCGTCCGCGAGGTTCGCATTGCGTCCGTCCAGCGTTTCACGCGCGATGTCCGTGATCACATCAGCAATCATCTCGCCATTCGCGTGCGCGATTTCCGCGTGGAAGTCTTCGAATGAAATTGGCAGGTATTGCACAGTCCTGCCCATGGCGCGCGAAAGCTCAGCAGCCATGTCGGCAAACGTCATGAGACGTGGTCCCGTGACCTCGTACAGTTCGCCGGCGTGTCCTTCTTCTGTCAAAGCAGCTACGGCAACATCGGCAATGTCGTCTACGTCGATGATTGGTTCGCGTACATCGCCGGCGGGCATCGGCAAGACACCTGCCATGACCGGACCAAGCAATGCCCCTTCAGAGAAGTTTTGTGCAAACCATGCTGCACGAACGATAGTGAACGGAACTCCGGAATTGCGTACCACTGCTTCCGCTCGTTCCGCATGAAACTCGCCACGCCCGGTTAGCAGCACAAAACGCCGTAATCCCTTTTCACGAGCCAATGCTGTGAAGGCTTCGACTTGCTCAACCGCGCCTGGAAAAGCGATGTCAGGAAAGTAAGAAATATAGGCAGACGAGACGCCTTCCAGGATTGCCGGCCAGGTCTGCGGTTGTTCCCAGTCAAATGGCGTTTCACTGCTCCGCGATGCGCGCCAGACTGTCTGCCCTTTTTCTTCTAGACGTGTCGCGATCCGCGATCCGGTTTTGCCTGTTGCGCCAAGTACAAGAATGGTTTGCTGTATCATAGGTCATCTCCATGAGTTCACTTGATAGCCCGAAATTAGGCAATCAATAGTGATGTTCTATTCTTCAAAATCCAATATTCTTATTCGATCGTCCAAATTATATAGACGAAAAGCTAAATTTCAGCCAAGGTCCCCACATGAACAAGGTTGAACCGCATGTCCCTGACCCAGATGCACTGGCACAGCCGATCGGCGATCCGCTGGGGGAAATCCTCCATTTGCTGAAATTGACAGGTACATTCTATTGCCAGTCTCGCATGACTGCACCATGGGGCGTATCGATACCGGGATTTCCCGGCGTACTGAGCTTTGCGGTCATCACACACGGGCGGTGCTTGATGAAGGTCGGCGACGATGACCCGTTCGAGGTCGAAAAAGGCGATCTGGTCTTGATGACCAACGGAGCACCGGTCGGTTTCTTTAGCTCAGAAGACACGCCGCTCTTGACGCTGGAGGAGTTGCCCATTCGCAAGTTAACCGAGCTTTATGAAACACTGGAATACGGCGGCGGCGGCGCGGAGACGGGCATCATGTACGGCTTGGTCCGAATAGATCACGCCGCCAGTGATATGTTGATGCGCTTGCTTCCGGATTTACTCAAAATCGACCCGTGGGAGGAGGACGCCGGAAGCTGGTTACAGGCAACTTTGCAATTCATCGCAAAAGAGGCGCGGGAATTGAGACCGGGCGGCGAAACCGTGATCACGCGACTGGCCGATGTGGTTGTCATTGAGGCCATTCGTCGTTGGCTGAACAGCGCACCCGATGCAGATCGAGGCTGGTTAAAAGCTGCGCGAGACCCGCAGATCGGGCGCACGATAGTCGCAATTCACCGTACGCCTGCTTCGGCTTGGACAGTCGAGGCTCTCGCGGAGGTTGCTGGTATGTCCAGATCCGCTTTCGCGGCACGGTTTACTGAGTTGGTAGGCGTTCCGGCAATCCAGTATCTTGCAACGTGGCGTATGCACCTGGCCAGCGAAAGGTTGGTGTCCACCGATCAACCTATCTCGCAGATTGCCGCTGACATCGGATACTTGTCAGAGCCTGCGTTCAACAAAGCCTTCAAACGGGTGTATGGCGCACCACCGGGAAAAATCAGGAAGAACGGAGTTCACTCCGTATCCAGGCGAAACTTGAGAAACTGAGCATCTTCGTATTCGATCTCTCCGATGTGTTTGGCACCGAGTTTCCGGAACGCACCAAGATTTTTTCTACTTGGTGGCAGCAGAAACGTGACAAAGGGGATACGTTTGTCAGCAATCGCAAAGTCGATTGCCATTTTGCAAATCCGTTTCCCAAGGCCAAAGGCGTCGGGCCGCAAGACCAACCCAAAATCCCACTCATCATCTTCTTTTTGAAAGCCCCCCCAACCAACATACCGACCGCCTGACAAAAACGCCCAATGTCCAAGACCGTCACGTGCCCAGTAGCCTTCCTTCTTGGCGATAAACTCTCTTGCGACGTCAACATTCCATTTGAACGTCAAAAGCGGCATGTGCTCTGCTACCCGGGGGTCGGACATATGAACCGCAATGTCATTCGGATCGATTTCCGAAAGGCGTGCAAATGAAATCCCATCTTTCATCATTATCCTCATTTGATGGCCCGAGCTGTCCCTTGCATGCAAAGTAATTATGGCGCGAATACTGTTTCACAGCTTTCTCGCGACAATGTACCGGCTCGGCAATAACCCGGCTTGATCCGCTGTCTCGACGATATCGAAGCCCGCAAGTTCAATGGCGTGCTGGAGTTCAGCTACGGATACAAAATTTACGAACGGAGCTTTCCCGAGGACCTGCATAATCGGGATCGCTATTCGGCTGATTATGCCATATTTGAACCCTCCACTCTCTGGAGCGCAAACGGTCTTGGAAATGAATACCCCACCGGGTTTTGTAAGGGTCGCAATGTGTTCGAGTGCATGGCCCATATCGGGCACAAGGTGCAGTAGATTATGTGCGAGGACAGCGTCGTAAGAACCGTCGTTAGGATCGTGCTGCAGAACCTCGGCCACTTTGAACGTTACATTCTCCAACTCTTCTTCAGCGAGTTTCTCGTTGGCGATTTCGATCATCCCCGGTGCGAGATCGGAGGCAGTGACTTGAGCCACATGTGGTGCCAGTAGCAACGCGGTTGACCCTGTCCCGCACCCGATTTCCAGCACGCTGTCTTCGGCTTTCAGGTAGGACTTTGTACGTTCGAGCGTGTTCAGATACCCTTCCATATTTCGGATAGGATCAGCCGCATATTTGCGCGAAATCTTGCTCCAGAACTCGGCATCTTTGGACAATGCAGCCATCTTTAATCTCTCTTTCGAACTTTTCACAGCAGTCAGTAAATTAAAACACGATTTTATGGAATTGCCAGATATTGCAGAACTGTTATGCATTAATGCATGAATTGGAACGCTATCAATTTCGATTGGAACCAGGCTCGGTCCTTTCTTGCAACGGCAGAAGAAGGCTCGTTTTCCGCGGCGGCGCGCGTGCTTGGGCAGACCCAGCCAACCGTCGGTCGGCAAGTCGCCGCGCTGGAACAGGCGCTCGGCGTCAGCTTGTTTGAAAGGGTTGGCAAGTCGCTTAATCTGACAACCGCTGGTGCTGAGCTGTTGGTACATGTCAGTGAAATGGCAAATGTTGCGAACAGGATTTCTCTGACTGCGACAAGCCAGTCGCAAGCCATTGAAGGGCAAGTCAGGATCACTGCCTCCGACGTGATGTCAGCTTATCAGCTCCCGCCCATTCTTAAGCAAATCAGGCTCGCGGCACCGCGGCTTGAGATCGACGTGGTCGCAGCAAATGACATACGGGACATACAGCGGCGCGAGGCAGATATCGCCATTCGGCATGTACGCCCAACACAGCCCGACCTGATTGCAAAGCTGGTGGCAGAAGCGACGGCACATTTTTACGCTGCCCCTTCGTACCTCGAACGCGTTGGACGACCAAGAAATGAAGACGAACTTGCCAAGTTGGATTTCGTCGGTTTTGGCGACATTGACACGATGATTGGATTTCTCAATCCGGCTGGCATCGAAGTAACCCGCAAGAATTTCCGCGTTGGATCGCAGAGCGGGATAGTGTCATGGGAGCTTGTGCGCCAAGGCTTCGGCATTAGTGTTATGTCAGACGATGTGGCGGCCCTTACACCCGGTGTGGAGCGTGTTCTGCCCGAACGCGAGCCATTCAAATTTCCTATCTGGTTGGCCACACACTCTGAGTTACAAACAGCGCGAAGGATCAGGTTGGTTTTTGATCAGCTTGCAGACCATCTCGGCTCGCGGACAAATTATTGAACGTGAGTTGGTCTGGTGTCGTGAACTGGAGTCTGCTTCGGGCTCGGAGCTGCCATTCTCTGCGGTTGGTGCCGAATGGAAAAAGAGCCCAAAGTTGCCTTTACCGTGCCAAAAAATGCTGTAGGGAAAATCGGCAGGTCGCAGCCCAATGCGGACCTTGCAGGGAGCGTCAGAACCGATACTCTTCACCATTTCGAGTAATAACCCTAAGCGATGGCGAAAGACCGTTTGAATGAGGCCCGTTTTGTCGCAATCCATGGTTGATATGAAAGCTGAGACTCAAAGAATATGGTAACAATACCAGACTTTATTTCAAAGTACCTTGAGGGAAGTATGTGGCACACCACGTCCGTACTTCGGTGTGAGAAAATTCTAGATACAGGTTTCATTTTGTAGATCCCCCGTTGCCAGATAGTGAGCGTTATGGAGGCACGCCTTTTGTGCGGGCTGAAGGAGGGGTTAGCCTCTTTGATTTCCCTAAAGGCTTTGATTTGCAAGAATACGAAGCTGAGTTCTTCACAAGTTCTATTGGTGAGTTTCTCCCTTTCAAGAGACAATGGGGGCGATCTGTTTGGCTGCGAATAAACACCGATGTAGTGGCAGAGAACATCAAATCCGGGAGGGAAATCAGAGCCCTTTGGAAGTTAGAAGAATCGACAAAAAGATTTATGGCAGAGATCGAAAGTGCTCACCTGGGCGATATTCCAGTTGCCGCCATTTCTGATGCTTTCGAGATCGGTGCAGGAGACGACTGTTGGAGCAGGCGCTCACTGCGCCCTAGATCGCCAGAAACGCGCAAAAAACAGCCCAGGCCCACCTGAGTAGGATTACAAGTGAAACTCTATGATAAAATCGTTCAGGAACTAGTGGGACCGGAGGACGAGCCTCGATTTCTTGGTGACCGCATGAGGTGTCGATTCTGCGACGCCACAGGGTCAAAGGCATTTGGAAAAAGGACTAACGCTCATACGTTCCCACGATCTTTGGGGAACCGGAGTCTCTACTTTCTAGACGAATGCAAGAAGTGCAATACCGAAAAGTTCTCACGCTACGAATTCACTGAGAATACGCAGTTGAGCGCTAGGCTAGAACAACTTGGCCTATTTTGATCATTTTCGCATCGACCCCAAGTTCTGGTATCAAGTAGCCGTTTTTGGTCCTGAACACATTCCGCAAATACTGATTTCCGTCAGTGTCCATAAACAGACACCGTAAGTTGTAGCAATCGCCCCAAACCCCTGCAATTGCAACTAGTGGAATGCCTATCGGTAGCGAGTCGACTCTTTCAAATTCTCTGTAGTCAATCCCGCAGGCGCAGGATTGGCGGAAGCTCATGGTGAAGCGTTCGTGATGAGTGGGTATCGTCATTCCTTCAGATCAAAGATGGAAGCCGTAGTCTTGGTCTCGTTCAAGCAGCCCATGATTCAGCTCTCTTGCAGCAGAGTTTCGGCGGCTCTCGCTAGCTTCAAACTCGTCTGCAAGTTCTCTTCCAGCGTGGTGTAGTTCTGTTCTTCGGTCAGCAAGTCGGCCAATGTAGCTACGGACTTGAGATGTGATTTCATCAGCAGCTCGATGCACTGCGTTAAGCCATTTAGCCTGGCCTCGATCCCGGTCGTCGAGCGTTCTTCCAAATTGCGCAATTCCGAGGCGGAGGTCTCGCAAGCCGTCACCAACTGCTCGACGCACGCGAGCAAATCTCGCTCCAAGGCTGTCAGGGATTGGTCCATCTAGTTTGGCTCCACTCTGATGCAAGAAACCAATCGGCTCGCCACCGAACAGGTGCGCATGCTTGATGTTTCTGGCGGCAGGATCAAATAAGTCGCTCCCTCGTGAAGTACCGCCTGGATGCCCAACCTCTCTAGCTGCGTCGAGGCGGCTATCGTTGAGAGTTTCCAGCTCCACAGAAAAGTCAGTCCTAAGGTTGCTGCGATCAACACCATACAGGCCGTTATCACCGCCCAAGGTGAGATCTGAATCAGGAATTTGATCTTGTCGATGTGACTCTGCCAGGTCGTCCCGCTCCAATCCAAAAACGTGCGGGTATCGGCTTCGATTGTATTCCGCGCGAGTGTTACACATGCTTGAATATCGCTCCTGAAGCTCTGCAATTGAGAATCCATCAAGGCGGCGTGCTCTTTTCGGATCTTGTCCAAGTCCGCGTTCAATTTCTCGCTCAGCCGGGTCGGCTTGCCAGTCGTCATGGAAAATCTCTCCTTTCAATCGCCAGCGTTCGCCTGTGTCGGGGTCTTTGGCCGTGATGTAATTTTTGCTTACGCGGGGGATATCGAAACCTGCGTCGGTCAGAGCATCGACCATGCTTGCGCGGTCGGTGATGGTGCCGATGCTGATCTGGTCTAAGATCCATTCGTGGAGTTCTTCGCGGCCCTGTGCCCTAGTTGGGGCCTCAACGGTGGCTTGAACCTCCTGTGTGCGTTCCAGATCCATCGGATCGGCCCAGTCGTGCGTCTTGTTCATTAAGTCGCGCAGACTGTCATAGGCTGTCCGATAGCCAGGTGGCGCGATGTTGAGGCTTTTACCGGTTGTCAGCTCCAAACGCGGTGTACAGAAATGCAGCTCAACTCGGTCTTCGTGGCTGTGCCGGACCCAGAGCAAGTCGAATTGCTCACTGTCCATACCAGCGAATGCCAGTGCCTCGAAGGCGTTCATGACTTCGACCTGCTGGGCTTCGGTGGGTGCGTCCTCGCTGGCAAAGCTGATGACGCCCGCGCGGTAGGTCCACTGATTGCGACTGGCGTCGATCAGGGCCTCGGTGCGGGTGGAATCGCCGCGCAGCACTTCAGGCAAAGGATCGCGTATGACCGTCATGGGCTGGCCATCAGCATCGCGGATTAGATCGCGATTGGAGTCATAGGCCAAGACCTCACGCGTGACGAGATAGCCAACTGGACCAGCACCCGCGCCTTTGCCATTGGGAAAGAACTTGATCAGCATTGTCGTGCCTCATCAAGGATCTTGGTAAGCTGGCGTTCAATCACAACCAGTTGTCGGGCGACGGCCAGCGTATCCATGTCAACCCGACCAATCAGAAGCGCCCGATTCACAACCCGCGCAACCTGGTTGAGGTTACCGCCAATGCGCCCTAGTGCCAGGACCAGAGCGGGGTCGACGCGAGGCGCAGGCTTGCGACGACGTGCTTCCGTCAGACCCAAGGCTTCGCGCAAGAGGGTCGCGGCAGACACTCCGGCAGCTTCGGCTTTGGCGCGAAGCTCAGCCTTCTCAGCAACGCTACATCGAAAGACGAAGGTCTCGGTGAGCGGCGCTTTGGCGGGCGGCGTGCCTCCGCCGGTGGGGTTCGAAGGGGAGGCTTGCCACCCCTCGCAAGGTCCCGTGTCAGCAGCGCCAGCGTATGACATGGGTCGCCTTGCTCTTTGCTCAGACCGCATGGCACAGTTCCTGCTTCGATGGTGCAAACAGGGTCCAGCCTTCGGTGATGAGCCAGCTGCGCAACACGGGCCACTCGTTCTTGTTCGTTGGAGGGAACCTGCCGGGGAGCCAGTAGCCGCGCTCGTTGTTTTCGATGGCTTCAGGAAGTACCCGGTCGATCCAAGCACCAAACATTCGTTCGGTGAACTGCTCCCATTGGCGGCAGCCGAAAGATTGGCGCGAGACGAATTCGGGTTGCGCACTGCCCACGCGCGCCGAGTCGGATGGCCCACCATTCGGCAGATCCGGCTCAAGCGCGAGGTTTTGTTCTATGGATTGTTCTTTCTTTATATAGGAAAGATCACCCATGCGCCCTTTGTCTCTCACGGGCGAACCCTTTCGCCCTTCTGAAAGGCTCATCGGTGCATCCTTTTTCCTCCGGCGAAACGGGATGATTTTTGTTGGGGAGCGAAGGTCGTATTCTGTGTGATTGCCTGCGCCACGCCCTTCAGTTCGAAACAGCCAACCGAACTCGACAAGCTGTTTGAGGCAGCGTTTGATGGTTGCTAGCGACATTCCGACCAGGAACTCATCAAGCGTTTTTAGTGAGGGATTGAGTTGGCCGGTCCTGTCGTTGGCGAACTGTACCGAAAGCGCTGAGGCAACTACCTTAGTTGACGAGTTGAGGTCAGCGCATTGCAGAACGGCCTTGAGCCATTCAAAGCGATTGAGCCTAGACATATGCGCCTCCCGCGATTGCGGACCGGCTGCGAATTTGGTATTCTGTTCGTGCAGATAAATTTGCATTACCGTTGAGGTGGGTGGCCGCCCCCTCAGCGGTTTTTCTTTCACTTTTCTTCGGAAACCAGACCCTGAAAACAGAATAATCCGGACAAAATCCGGGTATGCTGCTGCGGCGGCGCAGTTCATTCGTATTTAACTGATTGATTTTATTGGTCGGAGTGAGAGGATTCGAACCTCCGACCCCTGCCTCCCGAAGACAGTGCTCTACCAGGCTGAGCTACACTCCGACCGTGGCGCGTGATCTATACCTCGGGATTTGGATGTGCAAGGGGGATTCTGAGTTAGACCTGTGGAATTACTGAAGGCTAGTATCTTGCCCCTGTTTGAGGTTCTAGGGCAGGGGGTCGGTGCGGTACAGCCTGATTTTTGTACCCCCGTGGTCCACGACAGGCCCTGCGGGCAGCAAAGGCAATCGAGTAGCGCGGGCAAGAGATTGGTTGCTTGTTACAACCCCAACGCGCCAGCCGCTGAACCGGGACATCAAAACCTTTCCAAAACTTCCGTATAGTGAGCGCAGACGTTTTTCGTCACCGATTCTGGCTCCGTAAGGTGGGTTGACGATAATCAGTCCGGTGGGCCCTGCGGGTGGTTTAATGTCGCTGACCGATCTGCATTGGAATCTCGTGTTCGCGGCCACTCCGGCGCGATCGGCGTTGGTGTTCGCCGCTTCAACGGCACCCGCGTTACGATCCGAACCGCAGAAGATTGTTTCAGACTTATTCTGTGTGCCATCCGCGCGAAGCTTGGACCAGGTCTGCGAGTCGAAACTGCTCAAGTCTTCGAACGCAAAGCTGCGCGACCGGCCGGGGTTCAGCCCTAACGCAATTTCGGCGGCCTCAATAACGAATGTGCCGGAACCGCACATCGGGTCAAGAACGGGCTCGGACCCGTCAAATCCACACTCGCGCAGGAACATCGACGCCATCGTTTCACGCATAGGCGCCTTGGCGACTGCCGGTTTGTGGCCACGCTTGTGTAGGGGGTCACCCGAGGTGTCGATCGAAAAGGTGCAGATGTCCTTATCTATGCGCAGCAGAACACGCAGGTTCGCGTCGGGTGAAATTGATGCGCCCAGTGTTTCCTTGATCGCCCGTTCGACCCTCTGCCGCGCAGCGCCCGCGTGGTAAATGCGGGACTTGCGACTTGTGGCCTCGACTTTGACCGAAATATCCGGGCGTAGAAAATTGGCCCAAGGGAATTTACGAGACCGCTTGTCCAGTTGCGCCAAGTGAACAGCCGGGAAGCTGCCCAACCGAACCAATACCTTGTTGGCCCCGCGCAAACACAAATTGGCGCGCCAGACTTCTTGCCAATCGCCGTGGCAGCTTATTCCGCCGGGCACGATTTTTGCCCCAGCGAATCCCTTCTCTACCGCTTCGGCCTGTAAAGGAGCCTCAAGCCCGGGGGTTGCGACCAGAAAAATCTCAAGATCGGTGTTTTGTTCCATTGGCCGTGCTTACACTGGAAGTATCCCGGGTGCGACCAGCAAATTAGGCTGCGACATAACGTAAAACTTCAAAGGAAAGTGACATTCTGCTCATATTTTGGGCTGCAACGGGTTTGCCTTTAACAGCATCCCCGCGTAAACGGTGCCAAATCAGAATTTCGCCCGCGGATTTTTAACGCATTTCGACGCTTTTGCGACGACTGCACGAAAAACACGCGTTATTGTCAGGCCCAGTAGTGGGCCCGTCATATTCGGCGCAGGTAAAGAGGCTTGGAAGACAGTAGCGACATGCAAACTTTCAAACTGAAAAAAGGGTTGGAGCTGCCGGTGCTGGGTGCGCCGGATCAAGCCATCCAGCCGGGACCTGAATTTAAGACCGTTGGGGTATTGGGCGGGGATTACCTGGGCCTGAAACCACGCATGTTGGTTCAGGAAGGCGAAATAGTTCAGCGCGGCACGCCGCTGTTCTGTCACAAAGACGCTCCGGACGCGATGATGGTTGCGCCGATGACTGGTAAAGTTGCGGCAATCAACCGAGGTGCGCGTCGGGTGTTGCAAAGCGTCGTGATCGAGGTTTCGGACCCCAATGATACAGGCCTTGACTTCTCGGGCGTGGGTAACGCCGACAGTGCCGAAGGTGTGACCGAGAAGTTGTGCGCCGCTGGCCTTTGGACCGCATTCCGCACGCGACCCTATTCGAAAATGCCGGAACCCGGCACCAAGCCGGCAGCCATCTTTGTAACAGCAATGGATAGTGAGCCACTGGCCGCGGACGCAGCCGTGATAATCGCCGACGCTGGCGAGGCGTTTGCTGCCGGTCTGGCCGCGATAGCCAAGCTGACCGAGGGCAAGACCTATCTGTGCCACAAGGAAGGTGACTCCGTTCCCGGCGCTGACGTGTCGGGTGTCGAGGTCGCTGCGTTCTCGGGGCCGCATCCCGCAGGTCTGGCTGGTACGCATATTCACTTCCTGGAACCGCTGGTCGGTGACAAGCAGGTCTGGACCATCGGTTATCAGGACGTCATCGCCGTTGGTCGCCTGATGCAGACCGGCCATCTGGACCCGAACATCGTGATCGCGCTCAGCGGTCCCGGTGCCCGGCAACCGCGTCTGATCCGAACTGTCATGGGCGCTTCGACCGACGAATTGACCCGTGATGAGGTCGCGGTGGACGGCACACCGCGCGTGATCTCGGGCTCGATCCTGTCGGGTACTCATGCTGAAGGACCGACCGCCTATCTGGGCCGTTTCGCGCGTCAAATCTCGATCATTCGCGAAGATCACGACCAGCATACTCTGGGCTGGATTCTTCCGATGCCATCGAAATTTGCGGTGCAGCCGGTGTTGGGTTCGGCCTTGGCCAAGAAACTATACGCCTTCACTTCGAATTTGAACGGCGGACGTCGTGCGATGGTGCCCACTGGCACGTTCGAAGAGCTGATGCCGCAGGACTACCTGCCGACGCAGTTGCTGCGGGCCCTGTTGGTCATGGACACCGACACCGCGCAGGCGCTGGGTGCGTTAGAGCTGGACGAAGAGGATCTGGGTCTTGTTGGCTTTGCCTGTCCTGCAAAATATGAATACGGGCTGGCGCTGCGCGACTGCCTGACCAAGATTGAAAAGGAGGGCTGATCCAAATGGGTTTGCGCAGCTTCTTCGATCGGATCGAGCCGAACTTTACCAAAGGCGGCAAGTACGAGAAGTATTTCCCCATCTACGAGATGGTGGAAAGTTTCATCTACACTCCGAAAACCGTCACCTCCGTCGCCCCCCATGCGCGGTCATACGTGGATATGAAGCGGATCATGACTTACGTCGTGATCGCCACCATCCCCTGTATTCTTTGGGGGATGTGGAACACCGGTTATCAAGCCAACTCGGCCATAGCCACGCTGGGGCCGGACTCAGCTACTGGTTGGCGGATCGCCCTGTTGCAGATGTTCGGCATCTCGCTGAACCCGTCCAGCCTTTTTGCCAACGTAATGCACGGGCTGCTCTACTTCCTACCGATCTATATTGTGACGCTAGTTGCGGGCGGTATCTTTGAGGTCATCTTTGCCACCGTTCGCGGTCATGAGGTGAACGAAGGGTTCCTCGTAACCTCAATGCTCTATACGCTGATTATGCCGGCGACGACGCCTTTGTGGCAGGTCGCTTTGGGCATCATCTTCGGTGTCGTGATTGGCAAAGAGGTCTTTGGTGGCACCGGCAAGAACTTCCTCAACCCCGCGTTGGTTGGCCGGGCATTCCTGTATTTTGCCTATCCGGCACAAATGTCGGGGGATGCAGTCTGGACGCCGGTGGACGGGTTTTCTGGCGCGACCGCTCTGGCGGTATCGGCTGCCGAGGGTGTTCAAGCGTTGGCGGCCGATGGCATTACGTGGTCCAGCGCCTTTTTCGGCACCATTCAGGGCAGTTTCGGTGAGACTTCGACGCTGGCATGTATGATCGGTTTGGCCTTTCTGTTGGCGACAAAGATTGCCAACTACCGACTGATTGTCGGCTGTCTGGCCGGGACAATCGGCTTTACCCTGCTGCTGAACCTGATCGGGTCGGACACCAACCCCATGTTCGCAATGCCGTGGTATTGGCACGTGGTGCTTGGCGGCTACGCCTTTGGTCTGGCCTTCATGGTCACTGAACCGGTCTCGGCAAGCCACACCAATGTCGGGCGTTATATCTATGGCGCGCTGATCGGTGTCATGGTTGTGATGATCCGTGTCGTCAATCCGGCTTTCCCCGAAGGCATGATGCTGGCCATCCTGTTCGGCAACGTCTTTGCACCGCTGATCGACTATTTCGTCGTTCAGGCCAACATCAAACGGAGGGCGCGTCGCCATGTCTGATACGCAATCCCAAGAACCAAAGGGCGCGATTGCCAAGTTTCTGGCGGCTTCACCGGATTCCGTTGGCAAAACGATTTTCGTCGCCGTCGCCGTTTGTCTGGTTGCTTCGATGGTCGTGTCCTCGGCCGCCGTAAGCCTGCGCCCTGTGCAGCAAGCCAACGCGCTGAAAGACAAGCAGGTGAACGTCCTGCAGGTGGCGGGTGTCTATGAACCCGGCGTCGATGTGTCAGAGGCTTTCGCTGCGTTTGAACCGCACGTACTGGAACTGTCCACCGGCGAATTCGTTGACGATCAGTTCGACCCGACCACTTTCGACGACATCGCTGCCGCCAGCGATCCTGAACTGAGCGTCGCACTTGATGACGACCCGGCCGGCATTGGGCGCAAGTCCAAGTACCGCGTGATCTATCTGCTGCGGGACGATGCTGGCGATCTGGACAAAGTCATCCTGCCGCTGCACGGCTATGGCCTGTGGTCCACGCTGTATGGCTTTATCGCGCTGGAAAACAATGGCAACGATATCTACGGCCTGCAATTCTATCAGCATGGTGAAACGCCGGGTCTTGGTGCCGAGGTGGACAACCCGCGCTGGAAAGCGTTGTGGAATGGTAAAAGGCTGCGGGATGACAATGGTGATCTGCAGATCACCGTGTCTAAATCCCAGCCCGCCGCCGGGCCTGACTTTTACGTCGACGCGCTGGCAGGGGCGACTCTGACCTCGGTGGGGGTCGATAACCTGGTGAAATTCTGGATGGGTGACGCGGGCTACGCTCCGTTCCTGGCCAAACTGCAAGCAGGAGAGCTCTGATGTCTCAGACCAAAAAAGAGATGCTGGTCGACCCGCTTGTCGACAACAACCCGATCACGTTGCAGGTGCTGGGCATTTGTTCGGCGCTGGCGGTGACGTCGTCGCTGCAAGTGTCGTTCGTGATGGCGCTGGCGGTGATCTTCGTGACATCGTTCTCTTCCTTCTTCATCTCGTGCCTGCGCAACCAGATCCCGGGCTCTATCCGGATCATCGTGCAGATGGTGATCATCGCCTCTCTGGTGATCCTCGTGGACCAGATCCTCAAGGCATACGCGTTTGAGATCTCAAAAACCCTGTCGGTCTTCGTTGGCCTGATCATCACCAACTGTATCGTTATGGGCCGCGCCGAGGCGTTTGCGATGAAAAACCCCCCGGTCGCGTCCTTCATCGACGGTATGGGTAACGGCATGGGCTACGGCCTGATTCTGTTGCTTGTCGGTTTCATCCGAGAGCTGTTCGGGAACGGTTCGCTGTTTGGCGTCACCATACTGGAGACTGTCAACAACGGCGGTTGGTATGTGCCAAACGGCATGCTGCTGCTGCCGCCGTCAGCGTTCTTCATCATCGGTCTGATTATCTGGGCGTTCCGCACATGGAAGCCGAACCAGGTGGAAGAGCGTGAATACAAAATTCAGCAGGTAGAGGCCCACTGATGGAAGGTCTGATTTCACTGGCCGTAAAGGCCATCTTTGTCGAAAACCTTGCGCTTAGCTTCTTTCTGGGGATGTGTACTTTCATCGCTGTGTCCAAGAAGATCTCGACAGCGTTGGGTTTGGGGATTTCAGTCATGGTCGTGCAGGCCATCACCGTGCCCACCAACAACCTGCTGCTGAACTACCTGCTGAAGCCGGGCGCGCTGGCCTGGGCCGGGTTCCCGGATGTGGACCTGACCTTCCTCGGCCTGATCTCGTATATCGGCGTGATCGCGGCGATGGTGCAGATCCTTGAGATGATCCTGGATAAGTATTTCCCGCCGCTCTACAACGCGCTGGGAATCTTCCTGCCGCTGATCACGGTGAACTGCGCCATTCTGGGTGGTTCGTTGTTCATGGTGGAACGCGATTACAATTTTGCTGAGGCCGCCACCTATGGTCTGTCTTCCGGCTTTGGTTGGGCGCTGGCAATCACTGCGATGGCAGGTGTACGCGAAAAGCTGAAATACTCGGACATTCCCGACGGCCTGCAGGGCCTTGGGATCACTTTCATCACCGCGGGTCTGATGGCAATGGCCTTCATGTCCTTCTCGGGCGTGAAACTGTAAGGAGGGCGCAATGGAAACTTTTAGCCTGGGCGTCGTCCTCTTTACCCTAATCGTTCTTGGTCTGGTCGCCATCATCATGGCCGCCCGATCGCGTCTGGTGTCGACCGGGAACGTAAATATTACCATCAACGGTGAGAAGACAGTTTCGGTGCCCGCAGGCGGTAAGTTGCTGCAAACACTGGCGGCTGAAAAACTGTTTGTTCCGTCTGCGTGCGGTGGCGGTGGAACTTGCGCGCAGTGCCGGGTGAGGGTGCATTCTGGCGGCGGCTCGATCCTGCCGACCGAGGAAAGCCATATTACCAAGCGTGAGGCTGCTTGCGGTGACCGTCTGTCCTGTCAAGTTGCGGTCAAGCAAGACATGGAGATCGAAGTCCCCGAAGAGGTTTTCGGCGTCAAGAAATGGGAATGCACGGTCCGTTCGAACGAGAACGTGGCGACCTTCATCAAAGCGCTGACGCTGGATCTGCCCGAAGGTGAAGATGTGAACTTCCGTGCCGGTGGCTACATCCAGATCGAGGCACCCGCGCACGCACTAAAATACACCGATTTCGATGTGGAAGAGGAATACCGCGAGGATTGGGATCGCTTCAATCTGTGGCAGTATGAATCTGTCGTCGCCGAACCCATCGAACGCGCCTACTCAATGGCCAACTACCCGGATGAAAAAGGCATGATCATGCTGAACGTCCGTGTAGCTTCGCCGCCTCCGGGGTCGGAAGGTATACCGCCGGGTCAGATGTCGTCTTACATCTTCAACTTGAAGCCAGGCGATAAGGTCACGATTTCGGGCCCGTTTGGTGAGTTTTTTGCCCGCGAGACCGAGAAGGAAATGGTTTTCATTGGCGGTGGTGCCGGCATGGCGCCTATGCGCAGCCATATCTTCGACCAGCTCAAGCGTCTTGAGAACCGCAACCGCAAGATCAGCTTCTGGTACGGTGCGCGCTCGAAGAAAGAGATGTTCTTTGTCGAGGATTTCGACACTCTGGCCAAGGAGTTTGACAATTTCGAATGGCACGTCGCTCTGTCAGACGCTCAGCCCGAGGATGACTGGAAAGGCTATACTGGCTTCATCCACAACGTTCTGTTCGAAGAATACCTCAAGAACCACCCCGCACCTGAGGATTGCGAGTTCTACATGTGTGGCCCGCCAATCATGAACCAGTCGGTCATCAACATGCTACTGGATTTGGGCGTGGACCGCGAAGACATCATGCTGGATGATTTCGGCGGGTAAGAAACGAAAAACCGGCGCTTCTGGCGCCGGTTTTTTTAAAGCCGCAGGTCGCTGGCCTCTTTGGGCAGGCACGATTTTACATCGAAAAGCACCGACTGTTCTTTGCCATAGGACCGGATTTGTACTGGGTCGAGTGCTTTGAATTCCTGATGGGCCACCGCAAGAACCACGCCATCATAGGTTCCGGGCTGCGGGTCTTCGATCAAAGAAATCCCATATTCGTCCTGCGCTGCCTGACTGTCGGCGTGAGGATCGTGGACGTCGACTGTGATCCCGTAATCTTTTAGCTCGTCTATGATATCGACAACCCGCGTATTGCGCAGGTCAGGGCAGTTTTCCTTGAAAGTCAGCCCCATGACCAACACCCGCGCCGCGGCTACGTTTATCCCATCACGCATCATCCGCTTGACCAATTGCGAGACGACATATTCACCCATACTGTCATTCAGCCGTCGACCAGCCAGAATGATTTGAGGGTGATGTCCCACCGCCTCGGCCTTATGGGTCAGATAGTAGGGGTCCACACCTATGCAATGACCACCGACCAGCCCGGGGCGGAAGGGTAAAAAGTTCCATTTCGTGCCAGCTGCGCGCAGAACGGCCTCGGTGTCGATGTCCATCCTTCCGAAGATCATCGCCAACTCGTTCACCAGAGCGATGTTGAGATCGCGCTGGGTGTTTTCGATAACTTTGGCCGCCTCGGCCACCTTAATGCTTTCGGCCTTGTGGGTCCCGGCGCTGATAATCCGCGCGTAAAGACCATCAACAACCTCAGCCACTTCCGGGGTTGAGCCCGAGGTCACCTTGCAGATATCCGCAATCCGATGGGTCTTGTCGCCCGGATTGATCCGCTCCGGGCTGTAACCTGCGAAAAAATCCGTGTTAAACGTCAGCCCCGAGATGCGTTCTAAAACCGGTACGCAATCTTCCTCGGTTGCACCGGGATAGACAGTCGATTCATAGATCACCAAGTCACCGGGTTTCAACAATCCGCCAACCGTCTCAGATGCGCTGAGCAGTGGCGACAGATCAGGCTGTTTTCCAGCGGTGATCGGGGTGGGCACGGTCACAATATAGGTGTCGCAGGAGGCCAGATCGCTCAGATCGGTTGTGAAAATCAGCCCAGACGCCGCCACCAGTTCTTCGGGCTCGACTTCTTGCGTAGTATCTTGGCCTGCGCGCAAGGCATCAATCCGGGCAGGGTTAATATCGTAGCCCACGACTGGGCCAATCTTGCTGAAGGCCACCGCAAGGGGCAGGCCCACATAACCCAAACCGATTACGGCAATACGGCGCGCGTTCGGGTTGGTTTCAAACATTACAAGCCCTCGGGCAATAACCAACAGCGCGGCCCGGATTCGAGCGCTGGAGCTTTATTTTAACGAACCCGCTTGGTTTTGCGGTGTCTGTCAACAGAACCCGTTTCATTCATCCCTCGACCTTGACGCAGCTTTTGACGCATCAGGGATACTGTCGCCGGGCCAAGGTCAAGGAGATTTTCCGCGAAACCGGTCAGCCGACGATCATCTGCTTCATGCGCAGCGCTTCGTATTCCAGCTCCTTCAGGCGGAAATGCACGACGTCACCGATTGTGATCACGCCGCACAGGTTGCCGTCCCGCAGAACCGGCATATGGCGAAAGCGGCCTTCGGTCATGGTTTTCAGTACGTCATTCAGCAGATCATCAGGTGAACAAGTCTTAACCTCGCGCGTCATCAGATCCTCAACCGATTGAGGCAGGGTTTGGCCGGGCGTATCTGCCATGCGCCGCACGATGTCACGTTCGGACAGGATGCCCTGTAGACTGCCATTCTGGTCGGTCACAAGCACCGCGCCTATCCGCTTTTCCTTTAGCGTATTGACCACCGAATGGATCGTTTCATTCGGTCGCACCGAAAACACCGCATCCCCTTTACCCTCGAGCAATTTTGACACGGTAGTCTGGGAATGCGACAGGTTTGACTCTGCCGACTGGCTGTAAGTTGTCTTGTCAGCCTTATCACCGCGCGTCGGGGACTGGTAAGAGGTTGGGGCCATGGGCAATCTCCTTCATGGTTATTGCAAAGTCTTTCCCTTTCACCTTAGCGCAGCTAAACGACCTGTATAGGGTGCAATTGCGCTGATGGGCAAAATCCCACGCCCGTGAAGAAAGCTTAAGCCTTTGACCGATCTGTATCTTACCCCGCCTGTCGCCGCCTTGATTTTCTTTGTGGTCGTAGTGTGCGGTCATAACTTTCGAATGGCTTGGAAGCAGCAGCCGCCGGGTTGGCAGAAACGTGCGTGGCTTTTTGGGATACCTGCCGCGATTGGCCTTCTGGTGTTGGGCTTCACACCGCTCAAACTGTGATGCCGGTTTGACTCTGGCTGAGGTGGCTGGCATATGCCGGGCACTGATTTCCAGGAGACCCCAATGCGTCTTGTGCCTGTTCTGGCTTTCGCCACACTTCTATCCGGCTGCCTGTTCGATAAGGAACCCGAAGTGGTACGCTTGTCGGGCGAAACGATGGGAACGACGTTCAACATCACTGCGATTGGTGAGGATCTGGACGAGGACGCCTTGGCCAGCGCGGTCCAGGAAACCTTGGCCGATGTTAACGCCAAGATGTCGAACTGGGACCCGAATTCCGAGGTCTCGACCTTTTCCGCCGCCACCAGCACCGACCCCATGTCCGTATCCGCCGAATTCGCACAGGTGATGACGGCAGCGAATGAGGTCCATGAGGAATCCGGCGGTATCTTCGACGTCACACTAGGCCCACTGATCGAGCTATGGGGCTTTGGCCCGCGCACACCGGAAGATCCGGTGCCCTCAGATGCCGAGATTGAGGCCGCGCTGAGCGGTGTCGGCCAAAACCGCTTGCTGAACTTGGATGTCGAGGCGGGCACGCTGGCAAAATCTGCGCCCGGCGTGGGCATCAACCTGTCGGCCATCGCCAAGGGCTATGGCATCGACGCCGTGGCCGAGACGCTGCGTGAGGCGGGGATCGAAGACTATCTGGTTGAGATCGGCGGCGATCTGGTCACCAAGGGTCAGAATGACAAAGGCGAAACCTGGCGCATCGGCATCGAAAAACCGCAGGCCGGTGCACAGACCCCGCAACTGATCGTATCGGTGGGCGATCTGGGCATGGCCAGCTCGGGTGATTACAAGAATTTCTTCGAACAGGACGGTGTACGGTATTCGCATATCATCGACCCGACTACGGGTCGTCCGATCACGCACCGCACCACCTCGGTCACCGTTCTGGCCGAAAACGCGATGATGGCGGATGCCTGGGCCACCGCGATGCTGGCTTTGGGGCAGGATAAGGGCCTTGAGCTGGCCGAAAAGCATGAACTTGCCGTGTATTTCATCTCGCGGGATGTGACAGGTGGCGAAGATGCCTATATCACTGTACATAGCTCCGCATTCAAAGACGCGATTGGCACCAACTAACCGGTAGGACCCACGATGAGCACCTTTATTCTGGCTTTCATTCTGCTGACCCTCGTTGTGGTGGGCATGTCGTTGGGCGTGATGCTGATGGGCAAGACCATCAAGGGCAGCTGCGGTGGCCTGAATGCGATCTCGGGTGCGGACAAATGTGTGGTCTGTAAAAAGGACGTCGATCCCAACAGCCCATTGCGTGACCAGTTGCAATGCAAACGCGCCAAGAAGATGCTGGATCAGATGGAGCGTCAGGCTGAAGCATAGATTGCGCTTCGCTGAAGGCCGGTAATTGGCTAACAAGGTCCCTGACCATAGGGGGGCAACACGTTGGCCAAGGCCAAAAACATCCTGTTCATCATGTTCGACCAGCTCCGCTGGGACTACCTGAGCTGTTACGGTCACCCGCATCTGAACACTCCGAATATTGACCGTCTTGCCGCGCGGGGCATTAGGTTCAATCGCGCCTACATCCAATCCCCGATCTGCGGCAGTTCGCGCATGTCCACCTATACCGGGCGTTACGTGCATTCGCATGGGGCGTCATGGAACGGCATTCCCCTCAAGGTGGGCGAAATGACCATGGGCGACCATCTGCGCAAGGCCGGGATGGATTGCTGGCTGGTCGGGAAAACCCATATGCGGGCCGATGCCGAAGGCATGGCGCGGCTGGGGCTTGAACCTGACAGTCTGATCGGTGCCCGCGTGGCGGAGTGTGGTTTTGACGTATTCGAACGCGATGACGGTATGCGCCCTGAAGGTCCCGATGGGTTTTATGATCCTGATGGGTCTAAGAAATATAACACTTACCTGACGGACAAAGGGTACGAGAGCGACAACCCCTGGCACGACTTTGCGAATTCCGGGCTGGATGATGATGGCAATGTTTTGTCCGGTTGGTTCCTGAAGAACTCATCCGAGGCGGCAAATATTGCCGAAGAGGATAGCGAAACCCCATATCTGACCGGGCGCGGCATTGAGTTCATGGAAAAACATGACGGCCCCTGGTGCTGCCATCTGAGTTTTATCAAACCGCACTGGCCTTACATCGTTCCCGAACCCTATGCCTCGATGTACGGCCCCGAGCATGTGCTGCCTGTGGTGCGGTCCGAGGCCGAACGTGTGAATGCGCATCCGGTGCTGCGCGCGTTCATGGACACGAAAATCGGGCAGACATTCTCGCGTCAGGACGTGCGTGAAGCGGTGATCCCAGCCTATATGGGCCTGATCAAACAGGCCGATGACCAGATGGGCCGCCTGTTCGACTGGATGGAGAAAACCGGTCGGATGGGGGACACGCTGATCGTGCTGACCTCGGACCACGGCGATTTTCTGGGCGATCACTGGATGGGAGAGAAGACATTCTTTCACGACGCCTCGACCAAGGTGCCTCTGATCATCTACGACCCGTCCCCCGAGGCCGACGCGACACGCGGTACGGTCAGTGACGCGTTGGTCGAATCCATCGACCTCGCCCCGACGTTTGTGGAGGTGGCAGGGGGTGAGGTAGCCTCACATATCCTCGAAGGGCACTCTCTGATGCCGATTCTGCATGGACAGGCAACTGAAACGCCTCGCGATGTGGTGATCTGCGAGTACGATTACTCTGCCTCACCGATTGCCGATGCGCTGAATGCATCGGTCCGCGACGCGGTGATGTTCATGGTCGCCGACAAGAGGTGGAAACTGATCCATTGCGAAGGTGGTCATCGGCCCATTCTGTTTGATCTCGAGAGCGACCCGGATGAACTGACCGATTTGGGCAATAGCGCTGATCATGCCGAGGTTATCGCGGAAATGTACGACCACCTCTTTGCCTGGACCCGCCGCCCGTCACAGCGAACTACGCGGTCGGAACAGCAGTTGATTAAAATGCGGACCAAAAGCAGGGGCAGGGGAGTCGTTGTCGGCGTCTACGATGAAAACGATATGCCATTGGACCTGACGGTCAAGTATCGAGGGCGCAAGGCCCGGCCCTTTGCTGAATATCTTGGCAAGGGCAGACCACCCCAGCATTAATTCTACCCGTTGCAGGCTAAAAGGCGGTTCACCCGCCGAAGCTCAGTCGATAAAAGACCGCCCAAGAGCAGAAACCCGGAGAGCCTAACATGACCGCCCCCAAACCAGTTGTCCTGTGCATTCTTGATGGTTGGGGCCTGTCCGAGGACACCACGGCCAACGCGCCCTATCTGGCCGATACACCGACCTTCGATGCAATCATGGCCAACGGCCCGCACGCGACTCTGATCACGCATGGGCCGGATGTGGGCCTACCGAGTGGTCAGATGGGGAATTCCGAGGTCGGCCACACCAATATCGGCGCAGGCCGGGTTGTGGCGATGGATCTGGGTCAGATTGATCTGTCGATCGAAGACGGATCGTTTTTTGACAACGAAGCCCTGCAGGCATTCATTGCCAAGGTGAAAGCCTCGGGTGGCACCGCGCATCTGATGGGCTTGGTGTCAGATGGCGGGGTGCATGGGCACCTGAACCACATCGTCGCTGCGACCAAAGCGATCACAGATGCCGGTGTTCCCGTTGCGCTGCACGCAATCACGGATGGGCGGGACGTCGCCCCGAAATCGGCCTTTACCTACATCGCCGAGCTTGAAGATCGCCTGCCCAAAGGTGCGCGCATCGTCACCGTCTGCGGGCGTTATTTTGCGATGGACCGCGACAACCGCTGGGAGCGCGTCAGTGAAGCCTATGAGGCGATGATCAAAGGCAACGGTCGCGCGGCCGCAACGGCCCATGGTGCAGTTGACCACGCCTATAACCAGTCTGAAACCGATGAGTTCATCGTGCCAACAGTTTTGCATGGCTTTGGTGGGGTCAAGGATGGCGACGGATTCTTTTGTCTCAATTTCCGCGCCGACCGTGCGCGTGAAATTCTGCGCGCGATTGGCGAGCCAGAATTCGTCGATTTCGATACCGGAACCCGTCCGAAATTGGCTGCTCTGCTGGGCATGGTCGAATATTCGGACGGCCACAACGCCTATATGAACATTGTCTTCCCCAAGCGGGACATCGTGAACACTCTGGGCGAATGGGTCGCAAAACAGGGTCTGCGTCAGTTCCGTCTGGCTGAAACCGAGAAATATCCCCATGTGACCTTCTTCCTCAACGGCGGCAAGGAAACACCGGAAAAGGGCGAAGATCGGTACATGCCGAAGTCGCCCAAAGTGGCAACCTATGACTTGCAGCCTGAGATGTCGTCGGCGGAGGTGACCGAGAAATTCGTCGAGGCGATCGAGGCAGGCTATGACCTGATTGTCACTAACTATGCCAACCCGGACATGGTGGGCCATACGGGTGATTTGAAAGCCGCAATCAAGGCATGTGAAGCTGTGGATCTGGGGTTGGCACAAGCCGTCGCTGCGCTTGAAAAGGCAGGCGGCGCAATGATCGTCACCGCCGACCATGGCAATTGCGAGATGATGGTGGACCCCGAAACCGGCGGACCGCATACCGCGCATACAATTAATCCGGTGCCTGTGGCACTGGTAGGCGGGCCAAAAGGTGCCAAGCTGCGTGACGGACGCCTGTCCGATCTGGCACCAACCCTGTTGCAGCTGATGGGCCTGGAGCAACCACCCGAAATGACCGGGCAGAGCCTGCTGTCATGACCCTGCGCGCGCTTCTGTTGGCGTTGCTGATGGCAACGCCGGCCTACGCCCAGACCGATCCGTCAACGGCGGCTCTGAATGCGGCGCGCATGCTGGAAGACGCGTCAATCGCACTGACCGAGGCCGATAGCGCCCGCGACCGGGTTCGTGCGCTGACCGAAACCATTCAGGCTTATGAGGCCGGTTTGACCGCCATGCGCGATGGGTTGCGTCGTGCAGCAACGCGCGAGGCGCAATTGACCGCGGAACTGCGCACGCGTGAAAAGGAAATTGCGCAGCTGCTGGGCGTGTTGCAAACCATCGAAACAACGGCTCCTCCGGTTTTGATTTTACACCCATCGGGTCCATTAGGTTCTGCCCGTGCGGGGATGATGCTGTCCGAGGTCACGCCGGGCCTGAACGCCCGCGCGCAAGCACTTGCGCACGATCTGCAAGAGGTACAGACCCTGCGGCAGCTACAGCAAAGTGCCTCGGAAACTCTTACCGAGGGCTTAACGGGTGTCCAAACCGCCCGCACCGAACTGAGCACTGCTATCGCTGACCGCACCGACCTACCGCAACGCTTTGTCGAAGATCCGATCCGCACGGCGATTTTGATCTCGTCTACGGAAACGCTGGAAGGGTTTGCCAGCGGCCTGTCAGAAATTTCGGAAGGGGAAATTGCGGAGACCAGGGCCGATATTTCTGACCGAAAAGGCCAAATTCCTTTGCCAGCACAGGGCGTCTTGCTGCACGGGGCCGGTGACTCAGACGCGGCAGGGGTAAAACGTCCCGGCGTTGTGCTGGGCACACGACCCCGCGCAATTGTAACATCACCGACAGCCGCCACGATACGTTATCGTGGGCCTCTGTTGGATTTGGGGAATCTGGTGATCCTCGAGCCTCAACCGGGTCTTTTGTTCGTGTTTTCGGGCCTGCAAGAGGTTTACGGCGAAACCGGACAGGTGATCCCCGAGGGCACTCCGGTCGGTCTGATGCCCGGTGAAACCCCCGAAATCGGCGCTATTTTGTCAACAAGCGGTGATGGCACTGGAACTGACCGGTCAGAAACGCTCTATATAGAGGTAAGACAGGATAACAGCCCCGTGGACCCGGAATCATGGTTCCGGACCAGCAAGGATGGATGAACACGTATGAAGAAATTTGTGATGGCCGGTCTGGCCGGAACCGTGGCGGGTATACTCGCAACTACTCAGATCGCCGGCCCTTTGCTGGCGCAAGAGGCTGAGAACAAGGCGAGTGTTTATGAGCAATTGGATCTGTTCGGCGACATTTTCGAACGCATCCGCTCGCAATATGTCGAAGAGGTCGAGCCCGAAGAACTGATCGAAGCTGCGATTGACGGCATGCTGACGTCGCTGGACCCACATTCCAGTTATTTGTCGCCGGACGACGCAGAACAGATGCGCGTACAGACCCGTGGCGAATTCGGCGGATTGGGTATCGAGGTGACTCAGGAAGACGGTTTTGTGAAAGTTGTCTCGCCGATCGACGACACCCCGGCGGATGAGGCCGGGATCGAAGCGGGGGATTTCATCACGCATGTCGATGGCGAAAGCATTCTGGGCCTGACGCTGGATAAGGCGGTCGATCTGATGCGCGGCCCGGTTGGGTCAGAGATCGTGATCACCGTCGTGCGCGAAGGTGAAACGGACCCGTTCGACGTCACAATCATCCGCGACACGATCAAGCTGACTGCGGTCCGCGCCCGCACCGAAGGCACTAGTGTTGTGCTGCGTGTGACTACATTTAACGATCAGACCTTCCCCAACTTACAAGAAGGGCTGAATGAGCAGATCGAAGAGGCCGGTGGTATCGAAAAGGTCAACGGCTTTGTTCTGGATTTGCGCAACAACCCCGGCGGTCTGTTGACGCAGGCGATCAAGGTCTCGGATGCGTTTCTGAACGAAGGTGAAATCGTTTCTACCCGTGGCCGCGATCCGGGTGAAGGTGAGCGGTTCAACGCTACTCCTGGCGATCTGGCCGAAGGCAAGCCAATTGTGGTTCTGATCAACGGCGGCTCGGCATCGGCGTCGGAGATTGTTGCCGGCGCGCTGCAGGACCATCGCCGCGCCATTGTTGTCGGCACCAAGAGCTTCGGAAAAGGCTCGGTTCAGACAGTCATGCCGTTGCGCGGGGACGGGGCCATGCGCCTGACCACGTCGCGTTATTACACGCCATCAGGCCGCTCAATCCAAGCGCTTGGCGTTAGCCCTGACAT
The DNA here is from genome assembly GCF_056542865.1 of Ruegeria sp. AA6. Lineage (NCBI taxonomy): Bacteria > Pseudomonadati > Pseudomonadota > Alphaproteobacteria > Rhodobacterales > Roseobacteraceae > Ruegeria > Ruegeria sp. AA6. The sequence goes on along the minus strand of NZ_JBQGAN010000012.1, from coordinate 30,248 downwards.
CATCGTCGAACAACCGCGTCCAACACCGGAGGCGGAGGAAGAAGACGCGAACCGTCCCACCCGCTCCGAGGCTGACCTGCGTGGCAGTTTGAACAATGACAGCCTCAGCGAAGACGAAATCCGTCAGATCGAGGAAGACCGTGCCCGCGCCGAAGCCACAGCAGAACTGCGGGAAGAGGATTACCAACTGGCCTACGCCATCGACATCCTCAAAGGTTTGTCGGCCTTTAACCCGAACGGGCCATCGCAGTAAAACGAAAAGGCCGCCTGAACAGGCGGCCTTTTTCTTTGGAAAGGTCAGCTTTCGACTTTGTGCAGCTTTTCCTCGTCCAGCAGAATCGCAAGCAGAACCCCGATCGAGACAGATATAGTCGCAAAGATGAACGCCATGTTCATTCCTGTGTCAAAGGCCTCAGCGATGGCTGTTTTGACCTTTTCTGCCTCTGGTGTTGATAGTTTTTCCATGACGGCCTGAGCCGAGGATGTTGTCAAAGTTCCTCCGTTGATGGCCCTTTGATCAGCGTCAGACAAATCAATTCCGGCAGTGGTCAGGCGCTCGCCCAAGTCGCGCAGGCTGGATAGATACATAATTGCCGTCGCGCAGGCCACTGATATGGCGCCGTAAACAAGGTGGGTCATGAAACTCAGGCCGCCGACCAATCCCGCGCGTTCCGGTTTTACCGCGCAAACGGCCGCGGTTCCGGATGGCCCGACCGTCAATGTAGCCCCTAACCCGATCATCGCCATGCCGGGCAGGATCTGGAAATAACCCAACCCGTCCGGCATTACGACAACGCTGGCCGCCCCGACGGTGGCACAGAGATACCCCCATAGCAAAAGCCGCTTGGGGCCGAAATCGTTGTATAACCTACCCGAGAGAATGGACCCAACAGCCAGTAAGGTCGTCAATGGGGCGAGGCCAAAGGCAGACTGCAGGGTGGACCAACCCAGAACCTTCTGCATGTACTGGGGAAAATACATCAACCCGACAAAAACAGCTGATACGTTGAACATATTCAGCCCTAGCGTGATGCAGAATTCTCGGTTCGCCATCATCTGCGGCAGCAGCAGTGGTTCCTTGACCCGTTTCTCGACCAGCGGAAACAGAACGAACAGCGCCGCGCTGACAAGGAATAACATTAGCAAAGGGGGCGACGTCCAGCCCCAGTCCGCGCCCACATCCAACCCGTAGAGCAGCAGCAGGACGGCGAACGACAGCACGCCCATACCCGCAACGTCGATGTGTTCCCCTTGTTTGTGCTGGGTTTCACGCTGCATCAACAGCAGCGCCGTGACCATCGAGATGGTAGAAAACACGACGTTTGCGAGGAAAAATAAACGCCAATCCCCAAGACTGACTGCTGCGCCACTGATCAAAGGGCCAATGACGTTGCCGCAGGTCACCCCAGCAAGGATCAGTCCCATGATCATGGCCCGATGTTCGGGCCGCGAGACTTTGGTCGCGCCAAAGGCCAGCGTGCAGGGCCAGACACATCCTGCACCGATCCCTTGTAAGGCGCGCGCGATGATCAGGAAATCCAGGCTGGGTGAAACGAAGCACATGATGGACGAGAACAGAAAAATCGACAGTCCGATCAGCATCATCTTGCGATGCCCGTACATATCGCCCAGACGCCCGCCAGCGACCATGGTCATGGCGAAGAACAGGGCATAAATATTCAGCACCCACTGAGTGCTAGTAATATCTGCGTCGAAACTGTTTTCGATTGCCGGAACAAGGATCAACGCGCCGGTAAAGTCTATTCCGATCCCGAAACCGGTCACCATCAAGGCAATGACTTTAACGATGCTGCTGCGGTCCATAGGCAGACCCGGGTTGCTGCGGATCGCTTAAGAATGCACGGAATTCCGACGAAAAGATAGAGACTTACCCTTGGGCGGGTCACCCTGCCGTTTTCTGCGCCCGTCTAAAGGCGCGTTTCAGCATTTCCAGTTCTGCGCGCAGCAACTCCACCTCGGCACGCAGGTCATCCGCTGCGGGCGTTCCCGCTATTATGGTAAAATCTCCAAGCCGCTCTGCCGTGTCTGTGTCAAAAATCACAAAGCAGTGCACTCCTTCGGACAAAGCCGACACCGGAACTGGGATGTCTATGGTCCACCCGTCCTCAGCCGGTGCAATACGCACGTCTTCCAGAATTTGACCAAGATGTTGCACCTCTACGTTTGGTTCGGACTTGGCTTGCAGGTGCCCCTGCCAAAGACCTTTTTCAAAGCGGATTGGCGTCAATGTTGGATGCGTCATGCCAGTGCTCTCACAAATCGGCGCGATGGTGGCGGCAGAAAGTCAGATCGCGCATCATAACGCGATTCAACTGTGGGTTTTCAAAGATCAGGTCCAGCCAGATCTTTTCAATGCGGGCCTCGTTCAAAGGCAAATGTGCCAGATCGAAGTCGATCGAGCTTGAATGAACCGTAAGATCCAGCTTGCGTAGAACTTGTTCGGTATTCGGCCCGTGCTGAATGTTGATCCGAGCAAAGACCTCCAAACGCTGTTCGGATTCAATCTGAGTGTCCACACGGACAAGGTGCTGTTTGGTCAGGCCCTGCGCCGCTTCGGGCGGCAGTTCCACGGACAAGGATAGAAATGTTCCGGCAAAGCCGAACACCTCAACCTTCAGGCCGTAAGGGGCCAAATCCTTGTCGTGCGCGTTTCGTGTTTGCCGCATCCCGATCTCAGAGAGTGGGCAGTCGTGGAACAGCGTTATCTGCCTGTCGATCTGGGCTTTGCGCGGAGCAGAGGCGACCCCCGGTTGCGACAAAGGCCCACGCCACAAGTCAGGGCGCCAACTCCAGTCTGTGCTGAGCGGTTTGGGAAATTGCGTGGACCCGATTCGAGGGTGGGCCAGACGGCTGTCGGCTTCGTGGATTAGCATGTTCAAATGCCTGCGCAGCTTGCGCGCCTCGTCACGCTGCTGTCGCAACTGCGGCTCAGGGGCATGGGCAGCACTGCGCAAAGCTTTCCGCCAGCGTTCGACGACCCGGCGGTGAATATAGCGATCCAGTAGTCTGCCCATGGCCCCATCGTTTAAGACTGTGCCCTTCTTTAGCCAAAGACGGGATCAAGTTTAAAGGTGATTTAACTGATTGAGAGATCAAATCTCCCGAGTTTGTGAAGATGATGGGGTATGGGCACCGTTGCTGCAATCTGTTAGACGCTGGCATTCTTGCAATCATCGGGGTCAGTGCGTACCGTCTGACATCTGACCGCAAGGGATTACCCAAAAACAATCCAAACGTTTTGAGGCAAGACCGGGGCATGGAACCCACTCTATTCGCATTCATCTGGAAATATTCTAAAAAACAACAGCTTGTGCTGCTGTTTCTGACAGTTCTTTCCTTTCCTTTTCTATATGCTTCGCTTGAGCTGCCCAAGCAGATCATCAACGGCGCGATCGGTGCGCCCAGTACTACTGTGACCGTGCTGGGGTTCACCGTGACGCAGGTGCAGTACCTGATGATCCTGTGTTTCGCATTTCTGGCCACCGTGATTGCCAGTGGCCTGATGAAAATGCGCATCAACACGATGAAGGGCGTTCTGGCCGAGCGTATGTTGCGCCGCCTGCGATTCACCCTGATCCACCGCACGATGCGGTTCCCGAAATCCTACTTTGCCACAACAAGCCAGGGCGAACTGGTTTCGATGATTACCTCCGAGGCAGAGCCAATGGGCGGACTGATGGGCGATGCCATTGCCCAACCGGTGTTCCAGTTCGGCCAGATGATGACCATCGTCACCTTTCTGTTCATGCAAAGCGTCTGGTTCGGCCTGGCCAGTATTGCGCTGATCCCACTACAGGCGTGGCTGATCCCAAAGCTGCAGCGCCAGATCAATCTGCTGAACAAGGAACGTATTCAGGAAGTTCGGAACCTCAGTTCCGAGATCGGAGAAAGTGCGGCGGGCATCAGCGATCTGCGCACCAACGGCGGCTGGCGGTATAGGCAGGCGCAGTTCAGCCATCGGTTGGGGCTCTTGTTTGAGATCCGGTTCAAGATCTACAACAAGAAATTCTTCATGAAGTTCCTCAATAATCTGATCACGCAGATTACGCCGTTCCTGTTCTATTCGGTCGGTGGCTATCTGGCGATCAAGGGTGAGGTAACGGTAGGTGCTTTGGTCGCCGCGCTTGGTGCTTACAAGGATCTGAGCGGCCCGTGGAAGGATTTGCTGACCTATTACAATCAGGTTCAGGACATGTCGCTGCGGTGGGAGGTGGTGACCGAAAGGTTCGCGCCGTCGAACATGATCCCCGAAGAGCTATTTGTGGGCGAACCCGAGGTGATCCCCCATCTGACCGGCGAGATCGAGCTGCGCAATGTGACTGTGCGTGACGATGATGGTAAAACCATTCTGGAAGACATCGACCTGACCATTCCCAAGGGCGCGCGGGTGGCGATCCAGTCCACCCATGCCGCAGAGCGCAACGCGCTGGCGCAAGTGCTGACCCGCGAGGTAATGCCAGTGCAGGGTGACGTGGTCATGGCGGGTCACAATCTGAAAGACCTTCATCAATCCGTGATTGCCGCCCGGATCGGCTATGCCTATTCGCGACCCTATCTTTTCAATGGCACTGTGGGCGACAATCTTATGATGCCGCTGCGCCCTCATCCGCAGCATCAGGCTGACGTGGCAAAGGCCCCCAGCCGTTGGCAGATCGAAGCCGCTCGATCCGGCAATCCGACGGACTCTTTGTCAGATGAATGGATCGACCCCGAATTGGCGGGGCTAGATGACGTTGAGGACATCCGGGACTGGTGGTTCCAGCTGGTCGAAGCGATGGGAACCGACGAGCTTTTGTTGCGCCGCACTCTGCGCACTCAGTTCGACCCGGCGCTACATCCTGATCTGGCGCGGGATGTGGTCAATCTGCGTGAAACGGTTATGCAGCGGCTGAAGGAGAATGGGCTGGATCGTCACGTCTACCGGTTTGATCCTGAGCGTTTCAACCCGACCGTGCCGCTTGGGGGAAACCTGCTTTATGCCACGCCATCACGGGACATCACGCCCGAATCTCTGGCCGACGACTGGCGCTTCAAAGACATGCTAAGCGCACACGATCTGGCCGAAGATGCGATGAACATGGCAAGCGACGTGGTCGAGACGCTGGATCAGGCGTTCGGGCGCGGTGGGACGGATCACCCGCTGTTTCTGCGCTTGGGTATGTCAAAGGACATGTTCCACCGCCTGCTGGATATCAAGGATCGGCGGAAAGCCAAAGATGGCAGCAATATCAGCGAGGCCGAACGCTCGCTGTTGCTGACGGTCCCATTTCTGCTGACGGCCGAGCAGATCGGCCCGGACTTCCCAGAGGAATACAAGGACAAAATCCTGTCTATTCGAAAAGAGCAGTCCGAGCGACTTCAGGGTGCTTTAAACGGCATGTTCATTCCTTTGTCTCCTGACAGCTATTTCCCACGACTCACCGTGATGGAGAATGCGCTTTATGGTCGGGTATCTATGACGGCGGGCGCGCATGCCGAAGAGATCGAGGACCTGGTGGCGCAAGCTATGAACGAGGCCGGCCTGCGTCGCCGGGCGGCGGCTACCTTGTTCGATCTTCAAACCGGGTTGGGCGGTAACAATCTGCCAACGGTGTTTCAGGAACGCGCCGCGTTTTCCCGTGCTGGCATCAAACGCCCTGACATCCTGGTTCTCGACAAAGCCTTGGCCAGCCACGATTCCGAAAGTCGTCTGCGTACGCGTTTGCGACTACGGGAGTTGCTGCCAAACTCGATCATGATCTTTATGGAGGATCACTTTGCCCACCCCGAAGCCTATGATCTGTTTGTAGAAATCAAGGATGGCCGAATTGACGGTGTCTCACGCACGCAAACTCGCCTCGAAGGCGGCGCTTCGGACGATCTAAGTACCAAGCTGGAAATCATTTCTTCTACCGAACTGTTTTCGGGCATTGACGCTCGTAACCAGCGGCTGCTTGCATTCTCGGCGCAATGGTATGAGGTCGCCGAAGGCCAGATGATCTTTGCCCACGGACAGACGCCCGATGCCGCCTATCTGTGCATCAAGGGACAAGCCAAACTGGATTGGCCGGATGAAGAGGGAAGAAAACGCACTATTTCGATAATCGAGCCCGGTCGGTTGATCGGTGACCTTTCGATCATCACCGGAGAGCTGCGCCAACTGGACCTTACTGCAATCACGGACTGCACTTTCCTGCGTATCGGTGCAGAAGAACTGCGCGCGGTAATCGAAAGCGATGCTTCGGTCGCAGTTCAACTGTTGCAGACTGTCGCCGGGTACCTGACCACCTTGTCCACAAGGATTAACGCGCTACAGAACCCATCCGATGTCTTCCCGGACCTACCCGAAACCATCGAAGGCGAAGGCGAAGGCGCTGGCAACAATGCATGACCACACTGTCTATTCCGCCCACGAGCAATTGGTGCGCGAGGCCCGTGCCCGCCCCGAACTGTGGCGTCTTGTTGTTGGACTGGTCATTGTCCTTGCTTTGTATATCGCACTGAATTCTGTGCTTTTTGCAATGATCGGCGGATTGGTCTCTCCGGCTCAGGCCCAAACTCTGATGCTGGGGACTTATCCGTTTGCCACGTTGCTATTGCTGATCAGTTTTGGGTTTCTGACGTTAGGCGTCGCCATCGCTGCGCGGCAATTGCAGCGGCGATCACTCGCGTCAATTCTTGGTCCACGCAGCCTGTGCCTGCGCCAATTCTGGCAGGTCCTGCGGGCCCTGTTAATATTAGGCTTGGTGATGGTAGCCCTTCCACCTTACGGCATGGGTGAACCTCTGACCAAGAACCTGGCCCTGTCAACGTGGCTGCTGTTGCTACCACTTTCAGCGATTGCCGTACTGATTCAGACCAGTGCCGAAGAAATTCTGTTTCGAGGCTATATCCAACAGTCTTTGGCCGCCAGATTTCGGTCACCGATAATCTGGATGGGTCTGCCGTCTGTTTTATTTGCTGCGGGTCACTATGCGCCGGGTATCACCGGCGAAAACGCCCTGTTGGTCGCCATCTGGTCTTGTGTGTTCGGACTTCTAGCCGCCGACCTCACCGCGCGTTCGGGGACGTTGGGACCCGCTATCGCCTTGCACTTCCTCAACAATACTGTGGCGTTGCTGTTCATCTCGTTGCCCGAAACTCTCAGCGGCCTTGCCTTATACCTGCTGCCCTATGACATGTCAGAAACGAGTTTGTTGCGGCAATGGCTGTTCGTGGATTTTGTCGTGATGTTGGTCTGCTGGTTAACTGCGCGTCTTGCACTTAGGCGCTGATTGCATTTCCTTCCGTAGCGTCTTATTTGACGTCAACGCCGCATAACAAGGTTCCGACATGAACTGGATCACAAACTACGTCCGCCCCCGGATCAACTCGATCTTCTCTCGCCGGGAAGTGCCTGAAAACCTTTGGCACAAATGTGACGAGTGCGGCACGATGCTGTTCCACCGCGAATTGGCTGAGAACCAGAACGTTTGTACCCAGTGCGGCCATCACATGGCCATCACCCCGCGTGAGCGTTTCCAGCACCTGTTTGACGGGGGTATTTTCACCGAAGTCGATGTTCCTGCTCCGACCGCTGACCCACTGCAATTCCGGGATCAAAAGAAATACCCGGACCGCATGAAATCGGCCCAGAAAAAGACCGGCGAAAAAGAGGCAATGCTGGTCGCTACAGGCGAGATCGGACGCACTCCGATTGTTGCCGCAGCGCAAGACTTTTCATTCATGGGCGGTTCCATGGGCATGTATGTCGGAAACGCGATCATTGCCGCCGCGCAAGAGGCGGTGAAGCTGAAACGCCCTCTGATCTTGTTCTCGGCTGCCGGCGGCGCAAGGATGCAGGAAGGCATCCTGAGCCTGATGCAGATGCCGCGTACGACCGTGGCGGTCGAAATGCTCAAAGAGGCGAACCTGCCATATATCGTTGTGCTCACACACCCCACCACCGGCGGTGTGACAGCATCATATGCGATGCTGGGCGACGTGCATATTTCAGAACCCAACGCGCTGATCTGCTTTGCCGGGCCGCGTGTAATCGAACAGACCATTCGTGAAAAACTGCCCGAAGGGTTCCAGCGCGCCGAATATCTGCTGGATCACGGAATGCTTGATCGCGTGACCAAACGGACCGAGATGCGGGACGAACTGATCACCATCACGCGCATGTTGATGAACCAACCTCCGGCGGTCAAAGGCGATTTGCCCGCCCCGGAACCTCAAGAGACCAAGACCGAAGCCCCGGTCGAGGACGCGGCGGAATAATGACCGTTCAGACATCTGACGTCATCCTGGACCGGATGATGGCGTTGCATCCCAAGATCATTGACCTGACCTTGGATCGAGTCTGGCGTTTGCTGGCGGCTCTGGACAACCCACAGAGCAAGCTGCCACCGGTGATCCACATTGCCGGGACTAACGGCAAAGGCTCGACCCAGGCGATGATCCGCGCCGGGATTGAGGGGGCAGGACTGTCGGCCCACGCCTATACCTCGCCCCATCTGGCGCGGTTTCACGAACGAATCCGTCTGGCTGGTGAACTGATTACCGAACCTGCGCTGACCGAGGTTCTGGATGAATGCTACGCCGCCAATGGGGGCGAAAACATCACCTATTTCGAGATCACCACCTGCGCGGCTTTGCTGGCCTTCGCCCGCGCCAAGGCGGATTTCACGCTGCTCGAGGTCGGTTTGGGTGGCCGTTTGGATGCAACGAACGTCATTCACGAACCTGCGGTGACGGTTATCACTCCGGTTTCCATCGACCACGAGCAGTTTCTGGGCAATACGCTTGGCAAAATCGCTGCCGAAAAGGCGGGGATAATAAAACCCGGCGTGCCGTGTATTGTCGGCCCGCAACAGGACGAAGCACTAGAGGTCATCGAATACACCGCCGCGCGTCTTGGCGCTCCGCTTCTTGTACATGGCCAGCACTGGCATGTGCACGAAGAAAACGGGCGTCTCGTTTATCAGGACGAAACCGGTCTGCGCGATTTGCCTTTGCCAAACTTGCTGGGGGCGCACCAGATCCAAAACGCGGGTGCCGCGCTGGCGGTGTTGCGTCACTTGAACATGGGCGACGAAGCCTATGAGGCTGCGGTGATGAATGCCGAATGGCCCGCGCGCATGCAACGCTTGAAAACCGGCCCTCTGGTCGAAGCCGCGCCACAGGCCGAGCTGTGGCTGGATGGCGGCCACAACACCGCTGCAGGCGTGGCATTGGCAGAGGTTTTATCGCGACTGCCGGAACGCCCGACACATATGATCTGCGGAATGCTCAACACCAAGGATGTGACCGGTTATCTGGCCCCGCTGGCCAAACAGGCCCAAAGCCTGACCGCCGTTTCTATTCCCGGTGAAGCCGCCACACTCAGCGCCGAGGACACCGCGGCAGCGGCTGCCAAGGTTGACCTGCCCGCATCAACGGCGGACAGCGTCGCTGATGCGCTGAGGTCTATCGTGGTGAAAGACCCGCAGGCGCGCATCCTGATCTGCGGCTCGCTCTACCTCGCGGGCAACATTCTACGCGAAAACGGCTGAACCGCCCACTGGCTTCACCTGGCCATAAATATCCGGGAGAGGCGCGCAAAACGTGGCTGGGGCACAGCCCTTAAACCGCTCGAAAGTTGCACTTTCGGTATTTGTCGAGAAGTGCTTACTTTTGATCGCAATCTCTTCAAAGAAATGCCCCACGCGAAGTGCAATAAATGCGCCAAGCCTGCGTTTTAGCTCGCTCAACAATTGTTGCATTGGTCCTCCAAACTAGCCATTCGAGGCGAGGTTGAATTTATGATCGTTGTGAACGAACAGACCCCAGACGGTCAGGCTGCAGTTTGATGTTATCTCACGTGCTCAGGTTGAAAGTAACTGAGTAATAATTAGGGCAGATATGAGGCCACCCTCACTGAAAATTGCAACATTGAAGAAACAGTGCTCTTATTTGGCTGGTTGGCATTCTCTAAATGGGTTTCCGGTTCTTTGTGCAACCTCATCGGATCAATCTGATGACGGTTTCTTTCGGGGGCGTGCCTCGATCCCACGAACTGCATCGGACAAGCCACGGGCCAACAGGTCAAAGACGATCCGAATGCGACGGCTGGTTTGCAGCTCGCGATGGGATACCAGCCAAATTGGAAACTCAAGGGACGGTAAATGGGCCAATACCTTTTCGACGCCTGGCTCGGCATCGCCCAGCACTTCGGGCTGCATCGATACGCCATAACCGGCCTTCACCAATTCCCAAGCCACCACGCCGCTTTCGCTGGACATCACGAAACTTTCCGCCCTGACGGGAATCCCCATATTGTGAAGAGGGGCCATCAAGCGCTCGGGGTCTGCGTTGCCGACGAAGTCATGCCCGGCGATGTCGTATGGAGTCTTGGGGCGGCCCGCGCGGTCAAGATAGATGGTCGCCGCGAAGAGATTGGCGCGAAAATTTCCAACGTGCCGAGCGATAAGATCGGACTGCTCGGGCCGAACGTGACGGATCGCGATATCAGCCTCCCGCTGGGTGAGGTTTTGCACGTCACTCGACGCAAGGATACGGACGCGGACCCCCGGTGCAGTTGTTCGCAGCGATGTAAGAAGGCCCGGCAAAATGGATGCCGACAAGAGATCTGTCGCCGTCACGGTAACTTCGCCCGTCACTTCCTGCGATTTCCCGGTGGCTACCATCGAAACCAATGCAGCCGCTTCGCCCATGGCACGCATGTGATCAAGAAGTTCACGACCAGTTTTGGTAAGCGTCGGCCCACGCACGCTGCGCTCTACCAGCGTGACACCAAGCGTGGACTCCAGATCTGAAACCTGTCGACCGATGGTGGGCTGCGTGGTCTTTAGGGCACGCGCGGCACCGCTGAACGATCCTTCCTCCATCGTCGCAAGGAAAGCGCGGATTTGGTTCCGGTCAAATGAGATCGCATCCCAGTTCATGCATGGGCGTATAGCAGATGTATGAAATTGAGCAATTCACTGTTTCTCAGTGCACAGCTATCCGAGCGACCAACAAGGAGCCGCACTATGCACACCGAGAAACCAAATGCCGATACCGCACCCTTTTGGGACCGGATCGCCCCGAAATACGCGCGCAACCCCGTTAAGGATCCCGCTGCCTACAATCAGAAGCTGAACAGTATCCAGGCGCTCTTGAGCGCCAAGGACCGGGTTCTGGAAATCGGTTGTGGCACAGGAAGTACGGCCCTGCACCTTGCTCCCTCTGTGTCACAGATTGTGGCGACCGACCTCTCGCGCGGGATGATCGCAATCGCCGAGGACAAGCGCCGCGCAGCAGGCGTCACCAACGTGAAATTTGTCCAGGCGGACGCGTCTGAGATGCTCGACGAAGTGCTCTTTGACGTCATCATGAGCTTCAGCCTGCTTCACCTTGTGAATGATGTGCCTGAGGTTTTGGACACGGTTTACGCCCAGCTCCAACCCGGTGGGTTTTTCCTGTCGAAGACAGTTTGTCTGGGCGATGCTTCCCTAGTCCTTCGTCTGCTTGTTCGCGTCCTGTGTACCGTCGGTCTGGCTCCACCAGTTACCCCACTTACTAAGGCCGGGCTCAGTCGCGCGCTCGTACGAGCCGGGTTTGACCTCGTGGAATGCCGGTACTTCGGCAAAGGTCGGTTGAATCCCTTCATTGTGGCGCGACGTGCGTTCTAAGCCGCGACCCAACGAGAGGTCCTAAACATGCATTTTCAATCTCAAACCCAAGATAACCGCATTCTTTTGGCGGGGCTTTGGATCTTTCTCCTCATAAACATCATCCTCCGCGACGGTCATCACTTCATCATGCCCGGTTTCGTTGAAACCATCTTTACGGGACACTTAAATGGCATTGAAATTACGCCTGATACGCTGTTGCTCGCTTGTGTCGTCATCTCTGTTCCAAATTCGATGATATCGATTGCATTAATAGATCTGGATGACGATCGTCAGCTTATTCTGCAACTCGTTGCAATCGCGGGCATTTCCACCATTGTCTGGCTTTAGGCGTCACAGCCCACCGCAGGCTGAACATCCGCAGTGCCCCGTAACTTGCGTCATGGCCCATCTCGCAAACTCCGACGACAGAATGATCCGCCTCTATGATCGACTGGCACCGGTCTATGATCGGCTTCACCAACGCTGGTTGAGATATTCGGGAGGCGAGGCACAAGCTGCTCTCGAAGCCGCGGTTCGGGTCGGGCTGAGGCCAGGGTCGCAGCTTCTCGACGCGGGCTGCGGTACAGGGCGATTTGCGCGTGGCCTGCTATCAGATGGCGTGCAGCCCGACCAGGTTACGGTGCTGGACCCATCCGTGGCCATGTTGGCACGTTGCGCTGATCTTCCCGTGAAAAAAGTCCGTGGCCGCATTGAGGCTCTCCCATGTCCAGATGCATGTTTTGACATCGTGACATGCGCTTGGGTGATCGAAACATTGACTACGCCACGCGAAGCTGTGGAGGAACTTTGCCGAGTGTTGCAACCCGGCGGGTTGTTGTGTTTGACATTTTGTGCCGAGAAACCAGAGCGCAGAATTCTTGACCGGATCGTGCAAAAGCGACTTGCATATTGCGGAACAGGTCGATTCCTCGACATTGAAAAAGTTGAGAAGAGCGTAAGGGGCGCTATGAGCTGTGACCTTCGGATTTTGCCTTCGGCAGGTCCTGCTGCGACACTGATTGCCAGGCGTACCCGCACGGGATCATCCGGTACACAGGGCCGCGCTTTGCCGGATATCAATATTTGACCAAATCCATAAAAGACATATGGATGAGTAAGCTAATCCCTTCCCTGACCCATGACGGCGACCGTCGGTCGGTATTTTACCATGTCCGCCAGATCCAGCTAACGTGATCCTTAGCCTTGATCTCGCGCTCTTGGGCCTGATTGAACTGTTCGGTTCGCGGAGCAATCAATGTGCCAACTGCGTTGGATTGCGCCTGAACCAAGCCCGGAAAACCGGTGCCCCAAAAATCAAACCGAACAGGCTTGTCTTCAGGTGCGAGTTGGCTCAATTCATGCTAGCAGGGCAGGCCGCTTGCTTGGGTCTCGCCAAGCCAAAAGGCGTTTGCGATACCTGCGACGCTGCTATTGTCAGTTCGCACCACTGCATCATCTACAGATATGGGCCACGTTTGACCGAGCAACAAGTTTGAGCGAATGTTCGGGCTGCACGCCGATCCATAGAGCAACCGGGAATGTAGTCGAAAACGGGAGCGAAGGAATTTGAAACGCCGCAGTGAATACAATCTGTTGATCATCATTTCTGACGAGCATCGAAAGGATGCGATGGGATGTGCCGGCCACCCCATCGTCAAGACACCAAACCTAGATGCACTGGCCGCGCGTGGAGCCCGTTTTGTCAATGCGTACACGCCATCCCCGATGTGCGTTCCTACTCGAGCCGCAATTGCAATCGGCGATCATGTTCACAGGATTCGTCATTGGGACAGCGCCTCACCCTATGATGGTGAGACCCGCAGTTGGATGCGGCATCTGCGTGATAGCGGAGTAGAGACCGTCTCAATCGGCAAACTGCATTTCCGTTCAGCGAAAGATGACAACGGGTTCTCTGAGGAAATCTTACCGATGCATGTGGTGGGTGGCGTTGGATGGCCTGTTGGGCTTTTGCGAGACAGTCTGCCATCCTACGAAGCCGCCGCCGAATTGGCTGCAGATGTGGGGGTGGGCCAGAGCACGTATACCGACTATGACCTCGATATCACCGACGCGGCCGAGGCCTGGTTGTGCAACAAGGCCAGATCAGATCGCCCTTGGGCAGCCTTTGTCTCGCTTGTCAGCCCTCACTACCCGCTGACCTGTCCGGAAGACTACTACAACATGTATGATCCGGCAGAGATCGACCTTCCCGTAGGTTATGAAGAACGATTCCGTCCGGAGCATAGTGAACTTCAGAACGTGGCCGGGTTTTTCGATTACGATCGCTATTTCGACGAACAGAAAATGCGCGAGGCGAAAACAGCTTACTATGGTCTGACAAGTTTTATGGACAATTGCGTGGGCCGCATCCTGAATGCTCTGGAGGCCAGCGGTCAGGCGCAGAAAACGGTTGTCGTGTATGTATCGGACCATGGTGACATGATGGGCGACCAGGGATTCTGGACCAAGCAGGTGATGTATGAGCAATCCGCCGGTGTGCCGATGATCGTGGCCGGACCGGGCGTGCCTGCGGGTCGCCGCGTTAGTACCGGGGCCTCGCTGGTCGATCTGGCAGCTACTGCTTTAGATGTGACCGGGGTCGATCATGATACGGTCAGCCGCGCTCTGCCCGGGATTTCGTTGCGCGAACTGGCAAGTGCTGGTGACGACCCCGAGCGCACAATCCTAAGCGAATATCACGATGGAGGCTCAACTACCGGAACTTTCATGGTGCGCTGGCAAAGATGGAAATATGTGCACTACGTAGGGCACGATCCTCAGCTTTTCGACCTTGAAGCAGATCCCGACGAATTACACAATCTTGTAATCGTTTGCCCGAAACATCCGGACACGGTTGCAGCACTGGCCGAGGGCGAACGCCGGTTGCGTGAGATTTGCGACCCCGAAGCAATTAATGCGCAGTGCTTTGCGGACCAACGAGACCGTATTGCCGAGTTGGGCGGTGAGCAAGCTTGCCTGACTGCATATTGCTTCAACCATACACCCACACCAAGCGAACAAGCAAAAGTGCGCAAAGGGAAAGCACTGTAATTTCTGGTTTACTTTGACGAAAAAGGAGTTCGACTTAGTGTGTTTCTCCGACCTTTCTATGGTGCAAGAGGAGTGTGTTCTGGATTATCAACGATGTCTGTTGCTTTGACACACGCACCGAGCGCTTGGTTCCGCGATAGCTAAGTGTGCTGACGATGATTTCGTTCGGCTTTGGCGAAGGTCAGGAATATGGGTCTGCGACCGCAGCTTCCTATTGGGTTATTGAAAGCGGGTTCTTTGCCGACTTCAGGAGTTCGCGTTTCCCTCATGGGTGGTGCCTTGAGTTTACAGACCTGGGAATTTGGCTTTAGTTTGGCGACGCGTCCTGACTTGAGTAGAGTTCCCTAGAAAGGTTGTAAGGTGAGGTTTTTGAAACGAGCTGTATCGGTACTGGCTGCTCTGATGTTGGCAGGATGCGTGTCGACCAACGCCCCTCCTTCGGCGCCCATCCCCGACCCTGGTCGTGCGAGCGCCCCGGTCAATTCGCAGCAGGCACAAGTCAGATTCCGCCAGGTAGCCTCACGAGTTGAGCCCGCAGCCGAGCGGGAATGCCGTCGCCGCACTCAGGGCGTGAATTGCGATTTTCTGATCCGAATTCATCCGGACAAGCAAGCGCCCTCAAACGCCTATCAGAGTTTAAGCAAGTCTGGACGCCCGGTAATTACGATGACCCAGGCTTTGATAAAGGATGTGAACAATACCGACGAGCTAGCATTTGTCATGTCTCATGAAGCCGCTCACCACATACAGGGGCACTTGGCGCGCAAGGCTCAGAACGCGGCGGCTGGTGCGATGATTTTGGCGGGCCTGGCAACAATCGCCGGGAGTGGGGCAAATGACATCGCCGCCGCACAAGACCTGGGAGCCTTTGTTGGTGGGCGCAGCTATTCAAAGGACTTTGAGTTGGAAGCTGATCGGCTAGGCACGGTAATAGCCTACAAAGCGGGTTATGACCCTCTCAAAGGTGCGCTGTACTTCGCACGGGTTCCCGATCCTGGTGATCGCTTTCTAGGGACGCACCCCCCCAACGCTCAAAGGTATTATGCGGTACAAGCTACGATGGCGCAGATCGGTGGTTGACTGTTTTGAACGTTAGGTCGCAGCAAAGCAATAAGCCGAGCGAACTTTGATACCGCGCCCCTTGGGAACGTCCGGTTTGAAGGACGCGACGCAAAACCGAAGTCCCAGCTCAAGAGCATGACTGCCTCGAGACTCGGTCATGCTGAATTGGACAATGCGACTGAGTTGGACATCGGAGGCCCAAAGGAATTGGATGAGAGGGTAGCAATACTGATGCGCGAGCATCCGAAAATCTCTGTTGTTGGTGGCTGCTGTGGTCGAGATTTCTGGCGCATGAGACGGGTGGAGCGAACTATCGTGGGATAAGTTAGTTATCCGAGGCGCGAGGGGTCGTCACTTGGCATCGTCGGCCAATATGCTGCACTCATAGGTAATTAGTCGGTTTTGGTGAATTTGTGCTGCTGCACCCAACCGCGTTGACAATGCCTGGAATGGGCCGCTGGCTTTAAATTCGTTTGGTGGAGTTTCTAACGACGAGACGTGTAACGAGCTCTTGGGGTTTGGGTGCCTGTTGAGCCGTGATCCAGTGCGCCAGAGCGTCCGCCGCACGTTCACCCATTTGAGAAACGGGTAAGTGTACGCTTGTCAGTGGCGGAACGGTTACCGCCGAGGTAGGCAAGTCATCAACGCCTACCATCGAAATTTGGTCCGGGACGGCGATATCTTGGGCCTGAAGACCAAGCAACACCCCAAGGGCGACGACGTCGGAAAGGCATAGAATTGCGTCTGGCTTGGCGTTCAGGTTGGCTAGGTGTTCTGCAATGTCCGCACCGCCCTGATGACTGATCTCGGTCTCGAATGTCGAAAGTCTTCCGGCGAAAGGAATGGCTTTGAGGCCGGCAAGGCGTGCTCGTGTGCGGTCATTGTCGTGAACAGGGCCATGCACGACCGCAATGTCTTGATGACCGAGGTCGGCAAGGTGCTTTAAGGCCAGTTGCGCCGCAACCGCGTTGTCATATCCGATGGTCGGCAGCGGGTTTGTGGGATCAAAGTAAGACGTGATGATCGTTGGCACCATAGTGCGCTCGATCAAATCGTGAAACGCTGGGCTATGTGCAGCCCCGGTGATGATCAGGCCCTCTGCCCCGATATCCAGCAGGCTTTTGGCTTTTTCGGCCTCGATGTCTAGACTTGCCTCGGTGGTTGCAACGATCAGTGACAATTGATGCTCTGAAAGCCTACGCTCCAGCGCAGCGAGAAAGCGGGCAAAGATTGCGTTGTCCAGAGTAGGGACCAGCGCGCCGACAAACCGGGTGCGGCCGGAATTAATCGCACGGGCGGCTGCGCTGGGGACGAACTTCAGGTCTGCTATGGCGGCCTGAACTTTCTCTAGCGTGTCTTTTTTTACCACCGTCGGTTCATTCAGCACTCGCGATACTGTGGCGACGGACACGCCCGCAGCCTTTGCTACATCTCTGAGATTTGCGCGTTTTTTAGGCTCAGGGGCTTTTTGCATTGTGAATTTTGAAGTCCGTTTCGCGGGTTACTGAGTAAAGAGTTGACATATGTAACTAGTTTCATCAACCTCTGTAACTAGTTACATTTTGGGAATCAGCTTCCAATATGCAGGGAACATCTGTTTTACATACGTTCGCGAATTCTGGCTTTGACGGCCCTGGCCGCCTTTTCCCGGGGTTTCCAAAGGCGTCTGACGTCCGCCCGCATATTCTTGCCCCGCGCGGGGCAGCCCGACTGAACCTGAAGCGCGGAGATTTGCTTTCGATAGAAGGGGTTGGATCAAAAAGGACACTGGACGTTGTTGCCTTCAATGACGATGGGCAAGCGGGGTTGGCGGCTCTGGGTTTGACGGCAACCGGGTTAATCGAATGGGACCGTTTTGACAGCGCTCCGCTCTTGGCTTGGGTCGCGGCGCAGGGAGGAGATCAGCGGATTTCCTGCCACAGTTTGGACTCTGCACCCGAGCCGCTGATTCTCCGCGCGGATCAGGCTGTTACGGTCTGGGTGGTCCACTCCACCGAGGTTGCAGAGCTAGTTGAAGGCAGAGCGACCGGGAGCATTACGGTCCTGCACAAGTCAGCGACGACCAAAGGATCGCATTTGCCACCCTTGCTGGGTGACACGCGGGATGAATTCACCGTGCCGCGGGGCAGCGCGCTGGCGTATGAACTGAAGGCCGGAGAATTCATTCAGATTATTGATATTGAGGGCCAGCAATGTTCTGACTTCATGGCGCTGCGAACCGATGGGTTGGGCCGGGGAAAGGAATGGATGATCGACTCGACCGCGACCCGATCCATGGTGCGGCGGGCCTATCCCGGCCCCGGCTTGTTGGACAAGTTTTTTGATCGAGAGATGCGGCCCCTGCTGAATGTGGTTCAGGACACTTGCGGGCGGCATGATACATTTGGATTGGCCTGTACCGCGCGCGGTTATGAGGAACGGGGTTTCCCCGGCCATCTGAATTGTTCGGACAATATGTCAAACGCTCTGGCACCTTATGGGGTCGCGCGACGGGCGGCGTGGCCTGCGATCAACTTTTTCTGGTCGACTTGGGTGGACCCTGCAACACATCACATCCTGACCGAAGAGTCCCACTCTCGGCCCGGCGATTACGTGGCGATGCGCGCGATTGAGGACTTGGTCTGTGTTTCGACTGCCTGCCCGGACGATATCGACCCGATCAATGGTTGGAATCCTACGGATGTGCATGTGCGCATCTACCACCCGGAAGCACCGATCCGTCGCGCGGTTGCCTATCGTGAAAAGGAAGACGCCCCCATGTCGATCAGTCAGGAATCCGCCTTCCACGACCGCCTGGCGCCGCTTACCCAGCATTTCGCCCCGGCCCGTGATCTTTGGACGCCAGTCAGCTACCCCGCTCATGGCACACTGGGTGAATACTGGGCCTGCCGTCAGGCAACTACGGTTCAGGACATGAGCGGGTTGCGCAAATTCGACATCGTCGGCCCGGATGCCGAGGCGCTGATGCAACAGGCCACCACGCGCAATGTAGCGAAACTGCCGGTCTGGCGCGGGTCTTACACGCTGATATGTGATGAAAGCGGCTCGGTCATCGACGATGGCACCTTGTTCCGCCTCGCGCCCGAGATTTTCCGCTGGTGCTGCGGGTCCGAGGAAAGCGGCCGCGTTTTGCAGGAACTGGCTGACGCGCGAGGGTTGCAGGTGCGAATTCATGCGTTGCGTGGAGCAATGCCGAACCTGGCCATTCAGGGGCCAAAGTCGCGCGACCTGCTGCGCAAGATCGCTTTTACCCAGCCACACGTACCCGGCTTGGAGCATCTGAAATGGTTCGGCGTCACCGTCGCGCGATTGAACGACCGTGAGGGTGCGCCGTTTATGTTGTCCCGCTCGGGATATACCGGCGAACTGGGGTATGAAATCTTTTGCTCCAAGTCCGACGCTGTGGCGATCTGGGACGCAGTGATGTCCGCCGGGGAAGAGTTCGGGATCACCCCCATGGGCTCAGCCGCGTTGGATATCATCCGAATTGAGGCAGGACTGGTTGCCGCCAACGCGGAGTTCGCTCCGGGAGTGGACGCCTTCGAAGCCGGATTAGGCTTCGCCGTCGATCTTACCAAGTCCGAATTCACTGGAAAAGCGGCGCTGGAACGTAACGCACGCGAGCCGCGCCGGGTGCTCAAGGGGCTGTTGATAGGCTGCGACGACGTGCCTGCACATGGTGCCCCTGTATTCGCAGGCGAACGGCAGGTTGGCGTGGTCACTTCGGCCACACGCTCACCGATGCTTGAACACGCGATCGCTATGGCGCGGCTGTCGGTCGAACATGCGGAAAACGGAACCGTATTGGAAATTGGGCAACTCGACGGGCGGATGAAACGTCTGCGCGCCACCGTCTCGGACATTCCATTCATAGACCCGCAACGAAAGCGGGCACGTGCCTGATGGCGCATGTAACTCAATGCAACGGGAGAAATGACATGAAAAAAATTTCGCTTACGGCAACCCTGGCACTGGCTTTGGGCGCAACAACAGCGATGGCACAGGACAAGGTCATGGTGGGTGAACCCAGCTGGCCCGGGGCCAAGATCATGAGCCGCGTGATCGGTCAGGTCATCGAAACCCGCTTGGGCGGCGAAGTTGGCTATGCCCCCGGTGCCAACGCGGTGATCTTTGCAGCCATGGATGGCGGGCGTGGAGATATTGACGTGCACCCGGATGTCTGGCTGCCAAACCAGTCTTCATTCACAGACGAATATGTCGACCAGAAGGGCACCGTGGCGCTGTCTGCTGGTAGCTATGAAGGCCGAGCCGGGATTTGCGTACCGAACTATATGGTCGAAGATCACAACATCCGTTCAATCTACGATCTCGCTACACCAATGGCGCAGGAGTTGTTCGATTCTGATGGCGACGGGTTAGGTGAAGTCTGGGTGGGCGCGTCGGGCTGGGCTTCGACCAACACGTTTAAAGTTCGGGTGCGCGACTATGGGATCGAGACCTTTCTAACGCCGACCACTGAAGATGAAACCGTGTTCTATTCGCGGCTGAAAGATCAGATCGATCAACAGAAGGGTGCTGCTTTTTACTGCTACGCGCCGCACTACGTGCACGCGCTTTATGACGTGACCATTCTGGAAGAGCCCGAGCACGATGCGGCTACCTACAAGATGGTGCAGCCCGATCAGGATGCCGACTGGTACAACAAATCCCATGTCAGCACGGGTGAGCCGGTGAAAACCGTGACCGTGGCGCATTCGAAATCGCTGGAGCAACGCAATCCGGCAGCAGCGTCTTTCCTGGCGAATATCGACATGGATGCGGGTGAGTTGAGTGGCCTAACCTATGAGGTCGTAGTCAAGGGCCGCGACACAGATGAGGTCGTGGCTGAATGGATTGCCGCCAACGGAGACACCGTCGACGGCTGGCTTGGTTTGACAACCAACTAACGCCATGGTGCCTCCGAACTCCGGGGGCGCCGATCAGAACTATCAACAGCGGTGAGGCCAATATGACAGCGGATATCGCAATCGACGCAAAGGGCGTGTGGAAAGTATTCGGCGCACGGTCGCAAGAGGCTTTGCAGGCCATCCACAGCGAGGGTCTGAGCAAGGCCGAAGTGCTGGAGCGTTTCAACTGCGTTGTTGGCGTAGCCGATGCCAGTTTCGAAATCGAACGGGGTGAGCTGTTCTGCGTGATGGGCCTGTCGGGTTCGGGCAAATCGACGCTCGTGCGGCATGTGAACCGTCTGCTGGAACCCACCGACGGACATATCTATCTGGATGGCGACGACGTGATGGGTCTGAATGACGAAGGGCTACGCGACTTGCGCAACCGTCGTGTCGCGATGGTGTTTCAAAACTTCGGTCTGATGCCCCACCGGACCGTGCGCGACAACGTGGCAATGCCACTGGAAATCCGTGGCACCGGAAAGGCCCGTCGCTGGGAAGAAGCCGACAGGGTACTGGAACTGGTCGAGCTGAACGGCTGGGAAGACAAATACGCGCATGAGCTGTCGGGCGGTATGCAGCAGCGCGTGGGGCTGGCCCGCGCCATCGCTGCCGATCCTGAGATTTTGTTGATGGATGAGCCATTCTCGGCGCTTGATCCGCTGATCCGTAAGCAGTTGCAGGACCAGTTCATGGACCTCAGTCATAAGCTGAACAAGACCACAATGTTCATTACCCATGACCTGGACGAGGCGATCCGCATCGGACATCGCATCGCGATCATGAAGGACGGTCGCATCGTGCAGATCGGCACGCCGGAAGAGATCATTCTGAATCCCGCCGACGACTATGTGGCTGACTTCGTGGCGGGGATTTCCAAGCTAAACATGATCTTCGCCCACGCGGTGATGAAACCGGTCGATGAGTTCGAAGCACGCCATGGCGAAGTGCCGGACGATGCAAAAGAGGCGCATCCGGATATGGATTTGGCCGATCTGATGAACCTCTGCGTCGATGGGCATGGCGTTGTGGCGGTGACGCAGGACGGCAAGACCGTGGGTGTGATCAACCGCGCGGGTCTGATCCGCGCGATTCAGGACAGTCAGGCATAAGGGGACCGCTATGAAACATGTTGATATGCAACAGATCCAACCGGAAACCGCCGACCGTCTGAATGGCCTGATCGGAGATTTCGTGGGGCAGGGGCAGTCCTACTATCAAAAGACCTTCGCCTATATGATGCAGGCCCCCGGCTATCGCTTTACGCTGAACAAAGCAGCGGCGATCCTTGGGCCGATCTGGTTCGGGGCACGGGGTCTTTGGTCATGGTTCCTTGGTTTTTTGGTGCTGGAAACGCTGGCCTATATTCAGATCGGTCTTGGCTTGTTCGGCGATCTCGGGCGCGAGTTCCGCGAACGCGCCGAGCAGATTGAGCAAACGCTGGAACTGCGCCGTCAGCAGATTGCGGCGGCAGAGCAATCAGGGTCGGCGACGCTGGATTCACTTAAACGTGCTGCAGAGTCGTTGGAGGGCGCTCTGACTGGGGCGCAGGAAGCCGCTCGTACCGCAGACTCGACTGGTCTCACATATCTGGCGGTTGGGATTGCCTTGCTATTGGCGGTCAAGTTCCTTGCCGCTTCGCTGGCCAACTGGACGCTGGAAGGGCAGTTTGCGCGCTGGCGCTCGGACCCCAGTGTCGCGCATGGATGGTCAATTGCCCGGCTGGTTGTTGCCTCGGTTCTGACCGCCGTTGTGGTGATCCTTTCGATGATCAAATTCGCGCAGCCGGATGCTTTGGCCGTTCTCAAAACCTTCCCGACCAACCGCGATTGGCGGCTGAATGTCGGCGACGGTGTGCAGGCGGTGTTCGAATGGACAAAAACCGCCGGGCGCGGATTTTTCGACGGGCTGACCTACGGAATGCGCACCCTGCTGGACTGGATCGAGGTTGTGCTGGTCGATACCCCATGGCCAGTGGTGGCGCTGGTGATCATCATGCTGGCCTATCTGTCCGCCGGTCCTCGTGTCGCGATCTTTACCGGCGCGGCGCTGGCTTATCTGGGCTTGCTGGATTTCTGGGAAAAAGCGATGACCACAATCGCATTGCTCGGCGCGGCAGCGTTGATTTCAATCACGCTGGGCATTCCGCTAGGCATCTACTGCGCCCGTCGCCCACGCGCTTTTGCCATCGTGCGGCCGATTCTGGATTTCATGCAGTCGATGCCGTCCTTCGTATACCTGATCCCGGTGGTTGCCTTTATCGGTTCGGGCAAACCTGCGGGCGTTGTAGCGACCATGATCTTCGGCAGCCCGCCGGTGATCCGCTTCACTGTTCTGGGCCTGCAACAAGTGCCCGAAACTGTGCGCGAGGCCGCCTTGGCCTTCGGTGCAACGCCACGTTACCTGCTGTGGCGCGTGGACCTCCCATTGGCTCACAAGACCATTATGGCAGGTGTGAACCAGACGATCCTGATGTCGCTAGCCATGGTTGTTGTCGCTTCGCTGATCGGAGCCAAGGGCCTAGGCGAGGACGTGCTGGAAGCGCTGCAGTATGCGGCGGCAGGGCAGGGGATTTTGGCCGGTCTGGCGATCCTGTTCTGTGCGCTCATTCTGGATCGGATTGTGGCCGGAAAGAAATAAGGCTTGTGGCAGGCTTTGGAGGATATGCCGCGAGCTTTTCACAGTTGACGCTCGCTGATGCTGCGAGTGAAAGGCTTGCGGTGTTTTGAAGTCGAACGTCGTTTCAGAATATCTTTCAAAAGCGCAGCGTGTCCGAAGGT
Organism: Ruegeria sp. AA6; assembly: GCF_056542865.1. Taxonomy (NCBI): domain Bacteria; kingdom Pseudomonadati; phylum Pseudomonadota; class Alphaproteobacteria; order Rhodobacterales; family Roseobacteraceae; genus Ruegeria; species Ruegeria sp. AA6. The sequence goes on along the minus strand of NZ_JBQGAN010000012.1, from coordinate 6,809 downwards.
CTGGATCCTATTTGAATTTTTTTGACGTCCACTAAGGCCTGTCAAATCACTACCCGGAAAAATTCATGTTCTAGCGAGGCGTAGCAGTGAATCATCTCATGCTGAATCGCTATCCGTTTCATCAGTTCGCTGAACTGGCCGATTGAACTGCAAACACACCCGGATCAATTCGGCCAGCAAGAATCTTGGCAATAAAACGACGCTCGCCAAACCGCTAGTTTTCGAACGCTGCGTCAAAGCCCCAGATTTGCCGTAGATGGCCTAAAGTCGCTTCACAGGCCTTTTCATTCAGCGGCACACCGTTACGCACGGAGTGGTTCAGTCTTAGGTGGCGATCCCCCATCAAGTCCACATCGACGATTTGAATATCGGGATCGTGCTCCGAAACGTCGAAGCTGCGCGCCAGGGTGTCGCGCACGTGGTGATAGCCGCGTTCGTCGTGAATTGCATCGACTGTGTAAAAGGGTTTTCCCTCGTCATCTGTCAGTGAAAACATACGAAACCGACGCATGACATTGGGGCTGAGGAACTGCTGAACGAAACTTTCGTCGCGGTAATTGGCCCAGGCATCTTTTAATATTTCGCGCCACGCGCGGCTGCCCGCTATGTCCGGAAACCATTCCCGGTCTTCTTCGGTCGGGTCTGTGCAGATGCGCCGGATATCCTGCATCATTGCAAAACCCAGTGCGTAAGGGTTGATCCCCATCGCGTTCGGGGCGTCAAAGTCGGGCTGCGTCAGCACATTGGTATGGCTGTGCAGTATCTCGAGCATGGCACCATCTGTCAGGAGACCGGCACGGTGCAGTTCGTTGGTGATGTAATAGTGGACGAAGCAGGCGCATCCTTCGTTCATCACTTTGGTTTGGCGCTGCGGATAGAAATATTGTGCTATGTTGCGAACGATGCGCAGGACTTCACGTTGCCAAGACTTCAGGACCGGGCTGTGACGTTCGACGAAATACAGCAGGTTTTCTTCCGGCAGCCCCATTTCACGCTTGCGTTTCCTCGCCTCTTCATCGGTTTTGGACGACTGCGTGGGGTGATCGAAGGCGTCCCACAGGTAATGCACCGCCCGCTCCTCTTCGATACGCCGCTCACGCTGGCGGGTTCGCTCATCCGCAAGGGATGAGTGAGGTGGACGCCTGTGCCGAAAAACGCTCGACGGCATGAGCGCATGGGCCGCGTCGAGTAAATGCTCAACCTCGCGTTCCCCGTGCTGTTCTTCGCATTGGGCTATGAAACCGCGCGCATAATCGAGGTAGTCGAGAATACCTTGCGCATCGCTCCACTGGCGAAACAGGTGATTGTTCTTGAAGAAATGATTGTGACCGAAGGCCGCGTGGGCAATTACAAGGACCTGAAGCGCCATCGTGTTGTCTTCGAGGCAGTAAGAGATACAAGGGTCAGAATTGATAACGATCTCATAGGCAAGACCGTTTGCACCTTTGCGATAGGCTTTCTCTTCGTGAACGAAACGCTTGCCAAAAGACCAGTGCCGATACATGAGAGGCATCCCGGTCGATGAATAGGCGTCCAGCATTTGTTGATACGAGATGATTTCGATTTGGTTCGGGTAGACGTCAAGTTCGAGTTCATCATTCGCCACACGTTCGATCGCGTCATAGCTGCGCTGGATGGTATCGAAATCCCACTCTGCACCTTCAAACAGCGGTTGCGTTGCTTGGGCCTGTTCAGCCATTGGAAACTCCGTTCGTCTTGCGCGCAAACAACTCGCGTAGAACCGGGTAGATGTCACCGGCCCGCGCGATCCGTTTCATCGCGAAGTTTGGCCAAGCCTCTGCGACCTGCCGGTACGAACGCCACAGTTCCATACCGTTATCTTCGCTGTTCATCAGATTGGCTTCGGTCTCGTCGACGATTTCCGTGTAGGCGAAGTATTGGCAGCACTTCATCAGATCACTGTTCAATAGGTCGGCGCACAATTGCGAATCTCCGCTAAAATTCTCACCATCCGACGCTTGCGCGGCATAGATGTTCCACAGTGAGGGCGGATAGCGGGCTTCGATTATCTTTTTCATTTCATTGAGCGCGCTGCTGACGACCGTACCACCGGTTTGGCGGGAGTGGAAGAAAGTGTCTTCATCGACTTCCGCCGCGACCTGGGTGTGGCGGATGAAAACAAGGTCGATCTTGTCGTAGCGTTGCTTGAGGAAAAGATGCAGCAGGACAAAGAACTGCTTGGCGAGGCTCTTTTCCCGCTCTCCCATCGAAGCCGAAACATCCATCAGGCAGAACATCACCGCATTCGCCGCCGGCTCGGGGCGCATCTCGAAATACTTGTAGCGCACATCCAGCGGGTCAATGTAGGGAACCATCTGTCGGCGACGTAGCATCTTGTCGAGCTGCTCTCGCAGTTTCTGCGTTTCCGCTTGTCGCGTCGCATCCGGCTTTTCAAGCGCTTCCAGTTCTTCAACCTGTTGTGTAAGAGCCTGTATCGCCGCATTTGTCGGGCGCCGCATTGCCAGCCGTCGCCCGAAAGCATTGCGCATTGTTCGCGAAACACTGAGGTTGGCAGGTGTCCCGGCTGCGGTATAGCCCATGCGATGCGGTTTGGAGACGGTGGCCTCTTTCAAACTAAGTTTGACCATGTCGGGCAGTTCGAGATCTTCGAAGAAAAGGGAAAGAAACTCGTCCCGCGAAAGAACGAACATGAACTCGTCCTCACCTTCCCCGTCAGGAGCCCCCTCGCGTCCACCTTGACCGCTCTGACCCGACGGCGGTTTTTTGAGCCGGTCACCGGCCCTGTAGGTCTTGTTTCCGGTCAGGACCCGGTCTCGGATACCCCCTTTGCTGTCATGTTGAAAATGCGGCTCTGCGATCCCTTCTGCCGGAACCGAGATGTTTTCCTGCTGGTCGACATCGGCGATTTTTCGGCGCCGGACACTTTCGTCTACCGCCTCTTTGACGGCAGAGCGCACCCGGCGCAGAAATCGCCTGCGGTTCCCAAGGTTCTTATCTTTGGGGTTCAGCCTTCGGTCGATGAAATGGGCCATTTGAGCATAGACTCCTCATCCTGCCTTGTTGACCCGCATGTACCATTCAACCAGGCGCCTGACCTGCCGGCGCGTGTAACCGCGACCGATCATGCGATCGATGAATTCGTTATGCTTGGCTTCGGTTTCCTTGTCCCGCTTGGCACCAAAACTGATGACCGGCAGCAGATCTTGAATCTGACCGAACATGCGCTTTTCGATGACGCGTCTCAGTTTCTCATATTTACGCCAATCCGGGTTACGACCGCGATTGTTGGCCCGCGCGCGCAGCACGAATTTAACCACTTCATTGCGGAAATCCTTGGGGTTGGAAATTCCCGCCGGTTTTTCGATCTTTTCAAGTTCCTGTTCCAGAACGCTGCGATTGAGGATCTGTCCGGTATCCGGGTCCTTAAAGTCCTGATCTTCGATCCAGGCATCAGCAAAGGAGATGTAGCGGTCGAACAGGTTCTGACCAAAGTCAGAATAGGATTCCAGATAGGCCTTTTGAATCTCATTACCGATAAATTCCGCGTAGCGCGGCGCCAGATCGTCTTTCATGAAAGACAGGTACCGGCTTTCGACCTCATCAGGGAATTGTTCGCGTTTCACAGCCTGTTCAAGGACATAAAGCAGGTGAACCGGATCGGCGCCGACTTCTTCGGTGTCGTGGTTGAAGGTCTCGGACAGCACCTTGAACGCAAAGCGGGTGGAAGTGCCCGTCATTCCTTCGTCTACGCCAGCCGCATCCCGATATTCCTGCACGGACCGCGCCTTGGGATCGGTATCTTTCAGGGTTTCACCGTCATAAACGCGGAGCTTGGAAAACGTTGGCGAGTTTTCATGTTCTTTAAGCCGAGTCAGAACGCTAAACTGGCTTAGGATGGACAGTGTTTCCGGCGCGCAAGGTGACTCGCCCAAGCTGCTTTCATCAAGCAACTTGTCGTAAATTTGGACTTCATCCGATGCACGTAGACAATAGGGAACCTTGACCAGACTGATCCGGTCCAGAAAGGCCTCGTTGTTCTTGTTGTTTTTGAATTGCTGCCATTCTGCTTCGTTCGAATGCGCAACGATGACGCCTTGGAAGGGGAATGCACCGATATTCTCTGTGCCCGCATAAGACCCCTCTTGCGTGGCGGTCAGCAGGGGATGCAGCACCTTGATCGGCGCTTTGAACATCTCGACAAATTCCATCATTCCCTGCGTGGTGCGGTTCAGAGCACCGGAATAGGAATAAGCGTCCGGGTCGTTCTGGCTGAATTCCTCCAGCTTGCGTATGTCGAGCTTTCCGACAAGCGAAGATATGTCCTGGTTGTTTTCATCACCGGGTTCAGTCTTCGCAACGCAAATCTGGCGCAGCTTCGACGGATAGAGTTTGACAACGGAAAATCTGGAAATATCGCCGTCGAACTCCTGCAGGCGTTTGACAGCCCAGGGCGAGATCAACCCGTTCAATAGCCGTTTGGGTATATTATACTTGTTCTCCAACAGATCTCCCATCCGCGCGCGGTCAAAAAGGCCAAGCGGAGATTCAAAGATCGGGCTGATCTGATCACCTGCCTTCAGTACATAGATCGGCTGCCGCTCCATCAGGTTTTTGAGGATCTCGGCAAGAGTCGACTTGCCTCCGCCGACCGGACCCAACAGGTAGAGGATTTGCTTGCGTTCCTCCAGGCCCTGGCTGGCGTGGCGGAAAAAGCCAACGATGCGCTCAATGGTTTCCTCGACGCCATAGATGTCTTGGAAAGGTTTGTATCGCTTGATTGTCCGATTAAGAAATATGCGACTGAGCCGAGCTTCCTGACTGGTGTCGACAAGCTCTGGTTCATCAATCGCGGCAACCATCCGCTCGGCGGCGGTGGCCCGCATTGTCGGGTCTTCTCGACATTCCAGCAAATAGTCCTGCAATGTCATTTCGATGAGCTTGGTCCGCCCATACTCTTCTGCAAACTGCTCGAAAATCTCCATCTGTAAAGTTCCTCTAGGTTTCGTACTCCTTCGTCCCAGCGCGCTAAGTTCAACCTAGTCTACCACAAAACTGGTCCGTAATTGTTTAATTTCTAATCACAATTTGTTTCCCTCTAGACGTTTTGTTGAAATTCCTAGGCATGGAAGCTTTCAAAACATGTGCTCGCATACGTTTTTTGCCGCCAGGTTAGTTGCATTCAAAACCCCAAATGAGAGGTTGAGCCAAAGGTGCCGTAAAGCGCCAATGTCGCCTCAAAACTAAGGTGGGATGAGAGGCCCCAATGTTCGAAATCCCATAGCGATCCATGCGGGGATGATCGGCGCGCCGAGCGTGCCACAGTCTTTATCAACCGTAATCGATTGAGGTGGAGGGGCATGGACACCAAGCTGCATGCCGTCTGCGACAGAATAGGACGACGCTGAAGTTCTTTGTGGCAGTTAGCAGGTCAGTGATTATTTTGGGGTAAGGTTTGGACGCAGCCGATTGCCAGCGGTTGATTGGTTGCTCGGTCCTTCTCATCGTGTTCTATGCAAACGACTGCCGGGTAAAAATCACGGACGCGACTTGGATTGGTTCAAAGAAGCTTTGCAAGATAAAGTACTACGTTTTTGTTTACCTAGTGGAATCAACGCAAAAAGGCGGTTCGATACGATAAGCGCCACTACAAAGCCACATCCATAGTGAGATTAGGTAGAATGGGGATGTGTCGCGATCCGGTGCGGCAGATGCCCCAAAGCTTTTCTGGCGGCAATCACAATTTCGGGTGTCGTCATTTACTGGCTATGGGCCTGGAGCCTATAAAAAAATTGAAAAAGAACGAATAACGGTATTTGAGCTTCCCTACCAAAAATGGGGCGCGCTTAACTCTTTATCCTTTCAGCGCCTTTTGTCTTACAGGCTAAATTCTTTTCCCGAACTTCATAACTAAACTTTTTAAGCCCAAAAGGGATTCTTTTGAAAACGTGTTTCATGGTCTAGTACTTCATTTAGGATCTGAGTGCTTTTAGAAATTTCCGCGCTGTTATTTCTCCTCGCGTGTAGAAACACTTTCAGGTACGCAGCTGGTCGATGAGGATTAATGGCGAGAATTTCAGAATTTCTATCGCTCTTAACCACGCCATTTTTAAACGGAAGTAGTGCGCCGGATACACCCAAAATTGCAGCTGCTCTAATTTCGTGCCAACATGAAAACATCTTCTTCAAGACGTAATCTTTATATCCCTGTTGGTTTAAACTTTCTCGAAGGTCTGAGTAAAGATCCTCTGAAACCGTTTCCGGAACCAATATACAATTCATTGATTCTCCGGGCCTAGATTCCGCTAAGTACAAGGGAATGCTAAACTCTGAAATGGCAATATAGCTCTCACAATCTATATTATCGAAGCTTAACCAGAGTTCGGGCTGAATTTTTTTTGCGATATTTGTGCGTCGTTTGTACGCAGAACTTCTGTCTTCTACTAAACGAAAATCGACATTTCCGTCTTTCGCCAGGGCTGAACGATCAAGTATCGCCCCGAGGCCATGTGCGATCAGGCTGGGAACGTAAACAACGCATTCGCATCTATCGTCGGATGCAGTACTGCATCCAGCGTACTTTTTCATCAGCAAGTCATAGTGGTCGTAGAGCGTTTTAGCGTCTTTGTAGAAGGCTTCTCCGATATCCGTCAGCCCCAATGTTCCCGACGGGCCGCGTTCCAGAAGGGTTGATCCGATTTGTTGTTCCAGCATCTTCAACTGTTTACTCAACGCGGGTTGTGTCAACGGCGGTGAGAAAGTCTGCCATTGGGCGGAGCAAAAGTCGTCCACTGTTTGGGTTACCGGCGCCTTGGCAAACGCGCTCCCAA